>CBDUSZ010000068.1:0-14108 GCA_965370015.1 uncultured bacterium
TAGCCAAATGTCGGCTCAGGGTCGCAAGCGGCCCTTTGATTTGAAGCGACGGACGGCAACATTCGGCACAGAGGAGCCATTAAAATCCTATATTCCTCTAACTCAATAGAAAGAATATTACCAATTACTACATTCGACGCGTATACGGACATTTGTACCGAGTTCAATCCTCAACCCGGTAACTTTCAAGGCCGATGTCAGCTATCCAGCCCCAGATTGCCAACAGGGTTTTCTTCTGTGTGCATAGCATGTGGCTGGTTGGGGTGATGGTGGATGAGGGAGCCTGGACTCTGTGGTGCGAACGGATCACTGTCGTGTTGCCAAAGTGCCGTACTGCTGAGAACAAAGTAAACTTCTTCGGCATTGTGGGAATGAGGGGGATAAAATACTTCGGGTATCTGAAGGTAAATACCCATTCTGAATGTTTTGTCTTTTAGGTAACCATCTGGCCGGCGAAGGCGCAAAAGGCGTGCCCCCAGCAATTTCCGTGGGAGCGACTTCAGGGCCTACAACATTCCAGGCCAAATTATTGACCATCGAGATTATCTGGTGAACACCCGGACGAGTTAAAGATGTCTATTACGGTAGCAAGTGGATTGTGCATGATCAGAACCTCGCAGTAGTAGAAGTTTATCTATTTAGCCTGGCCAACTGTACTATTTTAGAAAATTGATAATTTGCTGTGAATGTCGCCCCTGACCTGATTCATTGATCTGCATCAAAATATTCGGGAAGCAACTTCTATAGAATGGTCCCAAGACTATGTTGGTCAGAATCCTCCATATATCCGATCTGCATTTCGGACCGCCATTCGTACCTGCGGTCGCGGAGGCTCTGTTGCGAGCCATCCCTTCGCTCGCTCCCGATGTCATCGTTGTTAGCGGCGACTTGACACAGCGGGCCAAGCGTCATCAATTCGAACAGGCTAGACAGTTCTTCGACCGCATGTCAGATTTTCCTATGCTCATTGTTCCTGGTAACCATGATGTGCCACTCTGGCGAATTTTTGAGCGTCTCTTCAAGCCACTCGTGCTCTACTGCGAAATCATCTCTGCCGATCTTAATCCGGTACTCCACGTCGGTAACGTCGTGCTGGTTGGTCTCGATTCCACCGCGCCACGGCGCAGCATCTCTAACGGCCGGCTCGATCGCCATCAGCTTGAGCACAGCAAGAAGGCTTTTGCCGGGGTGTCCGACGATAAAGTACGTATCGTTGTCGCCCACCATCAGTTTGCCCCCGGGCACGACCGTGTCTTCGATATCGAAATGCCCGGCGCGAGGCGCGCGATCGACTGCCTTGTCGAACAAAAGGTCGAAATGATATTAGGCGGGCACCTGCATCGATCTTACATTGGAAATTCACTTGACTTCTTTCCCGGGCATCACCGTGATCGCGGCGTCATTATCGTCCAGTGTGGCACCACCACATCCAGCCGCGGAAAAGGAAGGGAGCGTGACGAGAACACCTTTAACCTGATCGAGGCAGGTTTACAAACCCTCACGGTAACCCACTACCTTTATTTTGAACAGGCGGGCAGGTTTGCACCGGTGAGCAAGCACAGCTTTCCCCGTCAGGGACGAGCATTAGAGGTTGCAGAGTTCGGGCCAGGACCTTCTCCACCATGAACGCGTACCTGACAACAAGGCGAAGCAAGCGGAAACTACTCATTTTCGTAATTGCCGCAATTCTGCTGGCGGGGCTGGTCTGGTATGTCAACAATTATATCTCGCTTGAAGAACTGGCCGATCAAGAAAGCCGTATACGCGCCAACATCTCCCTCAATCCATGGCGTTCTTTCATTGTCGGATTCGGTATTTATGTCGGGCTATCACTAGTTCCAGGAACCGGGGGAAAGGCAGTCGTCTACGGCTGGCTGTTCGGATTCTGGCAAGCTGTGACCATCGTCACGGTCGGACTCACTCTCGCCGCGATGGCGATCTTCTCACTCAGTCGTTATCTATTCCGGGAAAGCGTCGAGCACCGCTTCGCCAACTTCGTCGCAATTATGAACAAGCACCTCGAAAGAGAAGGAGCGTTCTACCTGCTTACGCTGCGGATGGCACACGTGCCTTACTCGATCGTCAATCCGGTCAGTGGGGCGAGTCGCGTTCGATTCTGGACCTTCTGCTGGACCACTGTAGTAGGTATGTCGCCTGTCAATGCCATTTGGGTCTACATCGGAGTCCGATTGCCGTCGCTTCGCGAACTGGCGAGCAATGGGCCAGTCTCATTCATCGATGCGCCGCTCATTGTAGCCCTGGTGGCCTGCGCTGCTCTGCCGCCGCTGGTTCGCTTGCTTGTCTGGCGCTTTGGAATCCCCTCTACTGAGATTCGGAATCACGACGCGACCTGGCATGAGTCACAACGGGGAAAACATGATCACCGACACTGATCCCGCTCTCTACTGGGTCCTTATCGCGCTTTTTACCAGTCTGGTCGCTGGATCGATAGCCCGCTTCATCGCTCTGCGAAATGCCGGGGAGACAAAACGTCGCAAACGGTTTGCCAGCTTGCGGACCTGGTGGCTGCTTGCGATTGCTGTGAGTGCCGGTCTGCTAGCGGGCCGGTTTGGAATCTGCCTTCTGCTTACAACCGCTAGTTGCATCGCATGGTTCGAGTTTACCCGGATGTTTGGCGCCCGAGACGAGGATAAACTCGCCATTCGCGCTGGATTCGGACTCATCATTATCAATTATCTGCTGATCCTGTTTGGATTAATCTCACTGTTTCTCATCTTCCTGCCAATCAGCGCACTCATTGTCATTGCCGTCTTGCTGCTGATCAAAGATGAGCCAGGAGGGTACATTCGATCCTCGGGAAGTCTTCTCTGGGGAATCATGTTTCTCGGCTATGGGGTTTCGCATGCCGCGCTGCTGATGATACTGCCCGGTACTTCCTCCGCTCCCTTAGGTCCAGCCGGCTGGTTCCTCTTCTTAATTATCCTTACCGAGGCCGATGATATTTTCCAGGCCATCGTCGGTCGACTGTTCGGGGCTCAAAAACGCCACCGCCTTTCTCCTGTCATCTCGCCCAACAAAACCTGGGAGGGCTTCTTCGGAGGGATGCTGGTCATCGTCATACTCGCACCTCTGATCGCACCGTGGCTCACGACTTTAGGTCAGCAAGCGGGGCCTTTCTCGCTTTCGGAGCCGCTGCAACCCTGGGTCGCTCCTATACTGGCGGCGATTCTCATCTCAATCGCGGGCTTCTTTGGGGACATCAATATGTCGGCCATCAAACGTGATGCCGGCGTCAAGGACAGCAGCAACTTATTGCCAGGTATGGGCGGCGTCATTGATCGTGTCGATAGCCTCACCATGACCGCGCCGGTCTTAGTGTATTTTGTAATCTGGTGGACAGCATGAAGAGTTCTGGCAAACACCCCGAGACTGTCGCCGCCCCCGGGCCGCAGATCTCCAATAGGCTCCTGACAGTCCCGAATTTCCTCTGTGTAATCCGTCTGGCCGGTTCGTTCATCCTTATTCCAATCGCCTGGCAGGGTGCGAACGAGGTCTTCCTCTGGTTCTTCATTTTTCTCGCCATGACAGACTGGCTCGATGGCAAGCTGGCCATCCTTCTCAACCAGCGCACTGTGTTCGGAGCGCGTCTCGATAGTTGGGCTGACGCCGCGCTCAACGCGGCCTTGCTCTTCGGAGTAGTAACGATGTACGGCGCCACCCTGCGGTTCGAACTCGTCTGGATCAGCGCCGCAGTCGTCAGCTACCTGATCTCCACCGCCGCGGGTTTCTGGAAGTACAAACGCTGGCCGAGCTATCACACCCGTGCCGCCAAGACCTCGTGGTTCTTCACTGCTATCGCGGTGATAGCGCTGTTCAGCGACTGGGCCCTCTGGCCCCTGCGCGTCGCCGCAGTGGCCGTTATCATAACCAATTTTGAAGCCCTCTTCATCACCATCATTTCCCCGGCCTGGCGTGCTGACGTCACGTCCATCTATCATGCCTGGCGTGACACTAAGGCTTCCTAATAATCAGGTCGGTACAGGAGGGGGTTGCATATTGAATAAAGCGGGGATACAACGATACTGGGGTCCGATACTGGGGTCGGACCTACCTAAGATATTGAAATAGAACAAATAGAAAGTAAAAACAGGTCGAATAAATAGCTTAAAGCGCCTATTTTAATACCAAAAAAGCGACTTTAAGTACCCTTATTGGTGATAAAGAGTGAAATTCACGTTTTTAAATTAAATCTCATTGTTAAGGTGACCTAATTCCCTGGATGAAACTGGTTGATGACCTAAAATCATAATGAATGGTTTCATAAAGGGTACGTGTTACTCGATGGGGGCATGTTTGAAGTTTTTGGGAGATCGATATGTTTAATTGGTTATTACCGAATAGGGGGAAAGGTACTTCTGTCATTGGTGAATTGGCGATGAGAGCAACCATTGCTAATAAACTCAGAAAGTACAATGCTGATGAAGATACAACAATTTCCGAATTTTCCTTGGCGGATGACGCAAAAAAAACAAAGGCAACAGGAAAGCTGACGCGGGTAAAGAAAAATGATGCTTGGAGGCAAGCAAATCCCGGTGAAACTGGCAAATGGAAGAAAGAAAATCGTTGATAGTTAAAGGTAGCTAGGGGCTTACCCTGCAGAAGAAATACTGACCATTAACGGCGGGCACGAAGATGTCGTTGACGCAAAATTTCTAAACGGCTGCTTTGAAGAAACTACCCTTGATGACTATCGCTAAATTCAAGATTTAATAATTTATTCCTCCCTATCCAGGCAATATCCACAGCAGGCTTTCATCAGCAATAATCGAGATCTACAAAGGGCACACTGCTATCTGTTAGTAACGACTAATATTAGAGCTCACCAACAGCCGTCTTTGTGTCGACGTCATCTCACATCCAGACTTCTCACCAATATAGCCTGTCGCGGGCTGAATAAATTTGTTCCCAGGAAAAAACAACCGCCACCCCGAGGGGTAGCGGCTGTGGTGTTGCTTTGGGTGTTTCAGGTAAGTGTGGTCAGAAAATGGGAACTCTCTGACCTATCACTATACCCCCCGCTAATGCGGAGCTTTTTTGGTTGATCCAGCGAAACTCTCATTTCGCCGTCGCGAGCGAAGCAGCTGCAAGGCGGAATTCGGTGAGATGGCGCGCAGCATACGCTAAGTATGTGAGCGTCTCGATCCGAATTCCAACGCCGCAGATGCAAGCGCAGCAGGCGAAATTACATCATTCCGCCCATACCACCCATGCCGCCGCCCATACCGCCCATATCAGGCATAGCAGGCGCACTCTTATCAGCAGGTGCATCTGCAATCATCACCTCTGTGGTGATCAACAGACCGGCAACCGATGCAGCATTTTGCAGAGCGAAACGGACAACCTTGGTTGGATCCAGAATACCCATTTCGATCATGTCACCGTATTCGGCAGTAGCAGCGTTGTATCCATGGTTACCTTCAGATGCTTTAACCTGGTTAACTACTACAGAAGCTTCATCACCCGCATTAGCAACGATTTGACGCATTGGATCTTCCATCGCGCGACGTGCAATTTGGATACCGACTTCCTGATCGTGATTATCACCTTTCAACTTAGTGATTGCAGCGCTGGCACGAATCAGTGCAACACCACCACCGGCAACCACACCTTCTTCGACCGCAGCACGGGTTGAATGTAATGCATCTTCAACACGGGCCTTCTTTTCCTTCATTTCGATTTCAGTCGCGGCACCCACTTTGATGACAGCAACACCACCGGCTATTTTAGCCAGGCGTTCCTGCATTTTTTCGGTGTCATAATCTGAAGTCGACTCTTCCATTTGAGCCTTAATTTGGGTGATGCGCCCCTGAATGTCTTCAGCAGAACCAGCACCGTCAATAATAGTTGAATTCTCCTTGGTGATGGATACTTTCTTCGCCGACCCCAGATCTTCCAGGGTTACTTTTTCCAGACTTAGACCGACCTCTTCAGAGATCACCTGTCCACCAGTGAGGATAGCGATGTCCTGCAACATGGCTTTACGGCGATCACCGAAACCAGGCGCCTTAACCGCACACACCTTGACGATACCACGCATGTTATTCACCACCAGAGTTGCCAGTGCTTCACCTTCAATATCTTCAGCGATAATCAATAATGGTTTACCGGATTTAGCCACCGCTTCCAGGATTGGCAGTAGTTCACGAATGTTCGAGATCTTCTTGTCAAACAGCAGAATCATCGGCTCTTCGAGTTCTGAAGCCATGGTTGACTGGTCATTTACGAAGTATGGTGACAGATAGCCGCGGTCGAACTGCATGCCTTCTACGACTTCGAGTTCGGTGTCGAACGATGAACCTTCTTCTACGGTAATAACGCCGTCTTTACCAACTTTTTCCATCGCTTCTGCGATGATATTACCAACACTGATATCTGCATTGGCCGAAATGGTGCCAACCTGGGCAATCGCCTTGGTATCAGAACAGGGAGTTGAGTTGGAATGCATGTTTTCGACTGCAGCCACGACAGCCTTATCGATACCACGCTTCAGATCCATCGGGTTCATGCCAGCGGCAACCGCTTTCATACCTTCACGAACAATTGCCTGCGCCAGAACAGTCGCAGTAGTAGTGCCGTCACCGGCGACATCAGAAGTCTGTGAAGCAACTTCTTTAACCATTTGCGCGCCCATATTTTCGAACTTGTCTTCAAGTTCGATTTCCTTCGCAACCGAAACACCATCTTTGGTTACTGTCGGGGCACCGAAACTCTTATCCAGAACCACGTTTCGACCCTTCGGGCCCAGCGTAACTTTCACCGCGTTAGCCAGAATATTAACACCGTTGACCATACGCGAACGCGCATCATCTCCAAATTTTATGTCTTTTGCACTCATTGAGAATTAACCTCTAGTCTGTAAATTATTCAACAATAGCGATGATGTCATCTTCGCGCATGATTAGTAGTTCTTCGCCGTCAACTTTAATTTCGGTACCGGAATACTTACCGAAGTAAACCGTGTCGCCAACTTTGACATCGAGGGATCGCACCTCGCCCGAATCGGTGATCTTACCGTTGCCCACGGCTAGTATTTCACCAGTACTTGGCTTTTCGGTTGCGGAATCCGGAATCACGATACCACCGGCGGTGGTGCTTTCTTCTTCTTTACGCCTGACGACCACACGATCATGCAAGGGACGAATATTCATTGTTGCTATTCTCCAGTTTTTTAGATTAAAGTTACCTGCCAGCCTAATATGGATAGCAGTCAGAATTTGCTACGAGTTAGCACTCGCACATAGTGAGTGCTAATAATATTCAGCAACTCCTGGTAGTCAAGCGATATGAGGGGTAAAAAGGGAGTTTCAAGCGGGTTAAGTAGATTTTACCATCTAATCAACCATTTCGACTAAAAAGCAGCAAGCCAGAAGTGCGCGGGCGCTATTACAGGGGCGGAAGATAGCAGTGCGGACTGTCTAGTCTTCACGCTTATATTTCACGCCCTCGATAACATCCGCCTTTGTCTTTTGTTGCTGATGACTGGAATCAAAGTGAGAACCATGAAGCCCGCCCGGTTGCGAAAAATGGATAGAAGCCATTAATTTATCTACGACTTTACTCACCAACCATATCCTGGTCGGAGGGAACAGTAAGATAAACCCGACAGTATCGGTAAAAAAACCGGGTGTCAGTAAAAATGCGCCCGCTAGCACAAGGCCAATACCTTCGAGCATTTCCTGTGCGGGTGCCTGGCCAGTTTGCATCTTATTTTGCGCCCGCGTCAGGGTCGATATCCCTTGAATTTTGAGCAACCTGACACCAATCACAGCGGTTAATACGACAAGCAAGGCGGTCCACAAGGCACCGATTACCTGTCCCACTTCAATTAGCAGGTAAATTTCGACGATCGGGACGAGGAGAAATATAATGGTAATGACTGGAAACATGTTTATCCTGTGACTACAAATTGTACACCGCACTTTATACAAGGGTGACAACAGGCCATAACATTCGAAAGCCGGGCATCCGTACCCCTGGCTATCCCCCTGGTAATACAGCAATACTGCATATATATGAATAGCATATCATTGTTTCAAGGCTTTACCGATTTAGTGAACAATTTATTGTCGAATAATCTGTTCCAAAAGCAATGACCCGATATTATCTGCTAAGCTCTAGTTGCCGATTTTGGGAATGCATTACAATCGGCTCGATAAATAATTCGCAGTCCTGGTAAACATTTCACCAAAAATGCACTCTAACCCACCTATGATAAGACGAATGAAAGGTACGCTGAGTTTATTAAATCAGAGTTGGCAAACATGCTTGCTGATTTTTTTATTGCTATTTAATAGCCCGCAGCTGCTCGCACAGAGCGAGGAACTATTGCCCCCCGAGCAGGCTTTCAGCCTGACCGCCTGGATGGAAGGCGAGCGCCTGATCGCGGAATACGATATAGCGCAAGGCTACTATATGTATCGGCAGCGATTTGATTTTCAGATCGAATCGGAAAATGCACAATTCGATACGGCAATCATGCCCGATGGCAAAATTAAAAATGATGAATTTTTCGGTGACATGGAAGTATATCGCGGCAAAATCAGAATCGTATTACCGATATTGGCGAGTAATCCGCAGGTATTAAATCTAGTCGTCAAAGCCACTGGCCAGGGCTGCGCGGACATAGGGGTCTGCTATCCACCGTTAAGCCAGATACTTAATGTAAATACCGCCTCCAGCACGCGTATTGTGCCGACAGCTTATCTAGCCGCTGCTAACGTGACCAGTAATGAAGATTCGCAAAATATCACGGCGTTACAGGCACTGCTCTCCAGCATTAACGAGCAACCCAGTGAAAATGTCACCACTGCAATAACCACTGCATCCGCCGACGGCAAGGTGCTGAAACTGTTGCAATCTCTTGGTGACAGTTTTGGCTTTAATAATGAGGTTGAGATACCGCATCCCGATACCGCTTTCGTGCTATCGGCAGACCTCGATAGTAACCATATAATCCAGTCCGAAATTCAGCTCTACCCAAACACCTATCTATACAGGGACAAGTTTAATTTTCAGATCATAAACGGCACCGGTCATACACTTGGCACTATTGCTATGCCGGATGGCGACATTAAAAATGATGAATTCTTTGGTCGCATGGAGGTTTACCACGAGTGGCTAAAAATTTCCATACCGGTCATCTCTGAGGCCGGTGCCAGCGATGCGTACACGCTCGTTTACAGCTATCAGGGTTGTGTCGAAGATCGAATCTGTTATCCACCAATCAGCAAATATTTGCAGGTAAATACGCGCACGGGTTCGATCAATATTAGCGATCTGCCAATCGATACAGAAACAGTTAATAACATTTCTAATATATCAACGGCACCAACAGAAACAAATGCAACCCCGCAACCGGAGCAGGATAGATACGCTCAGATACTGCAGGACAAAGGTATATTACTGATTATTTTGTTATTTCTCCTCGGTGGTATTGGCCTCACTTTCACGCCCTGCGTATTTCCAATGATACCAATATTATCCAGCATTATAGCTGGCCAGGGTGATTCCATCACTACCCGCAAAGCCTTTACCCTGTCGTTGGTTTACGTACTCGCTATGGCGACCACCTACGCCATCATCGGCGCCATCGTCGGCTACTACGGTGCCAAGTACAATATACAGATTTGGTTCCAGGACCCGGTTATCCTCAGTATCTTCGCAGCAATATTTGGATTACTGGCATTATCGATGTTTGGCTTTTACGAAATAAAAATACCAAACGCAATTCAAAATCGACTCACATCACTGAGCAATAGCCAACAGGGGGGCACCCTGATCGGGGTTGGTTTAATGGGTACATTCTCGGCGATAATCGTCGGTCCCTGTATTACAGCACCACTCGTCGGCGCGTTGATATTTATCTCACAAACCCAGGACTGGCAGCTCGGAGGCATGGCTCTATTCGCACTTGGCCTGGGTATGGGGGTACCGTTATTGCTGATTGGCACCTCGGCTGGAAAGCTACTACCACATGCAGGACTTTGGATGGACAGGGTCAAGGCAGTATTCGGGGTGGTCTTGCTGGCGGTCGCAATCTGGCTGTTGGAACGATTCCTGCCTACCGATATTACCATGTTGCTGATCGCCATTCTGGTTATCACTTCGGCGATTTATATGGGCGCGCTGGAATCCTTACCTGAGAAAGCCTCTGGCTGGATGAAATTAAACAAGGGCTTAGGCATTATTCTATTGATCTATGGTACATCCTTCTTGATAGGTGCTGCCGCAGGCGGTAAAGATCTGCTGCAACCCTTGAAGGGAATCGTCAACAGTGGCTCGACCGGTGCCGATACAAACGGGCAGCAAGGCCGGGTGGTATTTCGCCAGATCAAGGGGGAACAAGGCCTGCAGCAGGCACTGGCAAATTCTGTTCGACAGGGTATCCCAAGCATGCTCGATTTTTACGCTGACTGGTGTATTTCCTGCAAGGTAATGGAAAAGTATGCATTCACCCATCCCGGTGTCATAGATGCACTTAGCGGGGTCGGGACCTTTCAGGCCGATGTCACCGACAATGACGCCATCGATACCCAGTTGATGAATTCACTGGGTATTTACGGGCCTCCAGCCATCTTGTTTTATGATGCCGAGGGCGAAGAAATAAGCCATCGTCGAGTGGTTGGAGAAATGTCAGGCGAAGAGTTTGCCGCACATCTGATTACCACTTTTCAATGAAGGCTGACTAAACCGTGAATCGCAAAATCCTGCTAATAGTGCTCGTCAGCATTGTATCGATGTTTACCGGTACCGCGCTGTATCAATTATCGAATCCCAATTCAGCATCATCAGAAATACAGACACTTCAACCCGACGTAGCGAAAGCAGAAACTTTGCCATCGCTGGAGGCGGTGCCGTTAATTGATATGCAAGGCGTGAGTCAAACCCTGGGCAACTGGAAACAACCAGTTTTAGTGGTCAATTTCTGGGCTCCCTGGTGTGTCCCCTGCCGTCGTGAAGTACCGGACTTGATAGCGCTACAACAAGAGTATGGGGATCGAATTCAAATACTCGGCATTGCATACGATAGTGCCGAGAATATTGAGTCATTTGCCGACGAATACCAGATGAACTACCCGTCTTTTCTCGCCAGTCAATATATTTCGATGTATAGCGCCGTATTCCAGAACAAGAGCGGAGCTTTGCCATTTACCGCGATTATTGACCAGAGTCGTGAAATCAGATTTACCCACACCGGCATCATTAGCCTGCAGACCTTACGCCAGGAGGTATCAAAGCTACTCTAGCCCGCAAACTGCTCGGAGGCGGTGAACACTAATTGAGCTTTAGCCAGGGAAACTAGAATCGCGGGCTTTATGGATCAATATGTTTTCTATCACTGTGCGTACCAAAAACAAAGCAAGGGCAAATCTGGCGACAAGTATTTCCTCCGGCAAATTCATCTGAAACGAATTAGAGCGGCTCTGCTAGCCCCCAGTATGTTGGGCGAAATGCCGGCGCTAACCTGGCTCCCTGCGCCTGAAATACGGGTTAAATAATCGCGTCATTTGGAATGATTTGTCGTCAATTTCGGCAAAAAGTCAAATAATTCACTATAACTGGACTCTATCTCCCTACTATGTGAAAATCACCTCAACTCTTAAATCAAAGCCCTGTGGCGATCAGATAACCCGTTATAATGACAAAAATACTGGTCATACATGGACCGAATTTGAACTTGCTAGGCAGCCGCGAGCCCGAAGTTTATGGATCGGATACGCTGGCATCTATCGACCAGGCGCTAGCGCACAAAGCCGCGCAACACGATATTAAACTAGAAACCCTGCAGTCGAATGTCGAAGGTGAAATAGTGAATCGCATTCAGCAGGCAGGATCCGACCAGACCCAATTTATCATTATTAATCCAGCAGCTTTCACCCATACCAGTATTGCCATCCGCGATGCTTTCCTGGCCTCGAATGTGCCCTTCATAGAGGTGCACCTGTCGAACGTATATGCGCGTGAGGACTTTCGCAAGCATTCCTACCTGTCTGATATCGCCACCGGTGTCATTAGTGGGTTCGGTAAAAATAGTTACCTGTTGGCTTTCGATGCCGCAGTCAATTTGTGCACACAATCCAATTTAAAGAGAAATTCATAATGGATATACGCAAAGTAAAAAAACTAATAGAACTACTCGAGGAATCCGGTATTGCAGAACTGGAAATCAAGGAAGGAGAAGAATCGGTTCGAATTAGTCGCCACTCCACGGTCACGCAATATGCGGCGCCCGCATTAGCTGCTGCGCCCGTTGTCGCCGCGCCCGTGGCTGCCTCAGCCGCGCCGCCCGCGCCTGCCATAGAACCGCGTGGGCACCATGTCAAATCACCGATGGTTGGCACTTATTATGGTGCGGCTTCTCCGAGTTCGGAACCCTTCGTGACAGAGGGCCAGCAAGTTAATATTGGGGACACTTTGTGTATTATTGAAGCGATGAAAATGATGAATCAGATCGAGTGCGATAAGGCCGGCACAATCAGTAAGATACTAATCGAAAATGGCAGTCCGGTTGAATTCGATGAGATCATGTTCATCATCGAGTAATAGTGTTCTTGAAAAGCCATAATTATCACATTAGATAGAGCACTGATATGTTAAAAAAAATCGTCATCGCCAACCGCGGCGAAATCGCGCTACGAATCCTGCGTGCCTGTCGTGAAATGGGCATCCAAACCGTAGCGGTACATTCAACCGCTGATCGCGATCTCAAACATGTACGACTAGCCGATGAGTCAGTTTGCATCGGCCCCCCATCGTCGCTGGAAAGCTATCTGAATATCCCCGCGTTGATTTGTGCCGCGGAACTGACTAACGCAGCGGGTATTCATCCCGGCTATGGATTCCTCTCTGAGAATGCAGAATTCGCAGAACAGGTCGAATCTAGTGGATTTAAATTTATCGGTCCGAGCGCAGCGGCGATTAGAGTCATGGGCGATAAGGTCGCCGCTATCAAAGCAATGAAAGATGCCGGGGTGCCGACGGTACCCGGTTCTGACGGCCCACTGACCGATGACAAAGAAAAAAGTCTCGAGCACGGGCGAAGAATTGGCTATCCAGTAATTATTAAAGCTGCGGGTGGTGGTGGTGGCCGCGGTATGCGCGTAGTACACGCAGAAGGCAGTTTATTGAACTCGATTCAACTGACAAAATCTGAAGCCGCCGCCGCGTTCAATAACGATATTGTATACATGGAAAAATTCCTCGGTTCACCCCGGCATATAGAGATCCAGGTGCTGGCCGATTCGCACGGTAATGCGATACATCTGGCCGAACGCGATTGCTCGATGCAACGCAAACATCAAAAAGTTGTCGAGGAAGCGCCGGCGCCTGGAATTACACCCGAACAACGCAAGGAAATAGGTGAGCGATGCGCCAATGCCTGTATACAGATGGGTTATGAGGGTGCCGGTACGTTCGAATTTCTGTACGAAAACGACGAGTTTTATTTCATCGAAATGAACACGCGTATACAGGTCGAGCATCCGGTTACCGAAATGATTACCTGGGTCGATATTGTCAAGGAACAAATTTCGATCGCTTCCGGCAATCCACTGCGCTACAAACAGGAAGACATTGTTGTACATGGTCATTCGATCGAGTGCCGTATCAACGCCGAGGACTCTAAAACATTTATGCCCTCGCCTGGCAAAATAACGCTCTACCATGCCCCCGGAGGACCAGGCGTACGTATGGATTCCCATATCTACAATGGTTATACGGTGCCGCCTTATTACGACTCGATGATAGGCAAGCTAATTACTTACGCCAACTCACGCGAATCGGCGATCGCTCGTATGCAGGGCGCACTTTCCGAGATTGTAATCGAAGGCATTAAAACCAATATCCAGTTACAAAGGGAAATTATGAGCGATAGTAATTTCGCCAATGGTGGTACTAATATCCACTACCTGGAAAAAAAGCTGGGGATCAGTTAGCCCGCATATTGCACGAAGGCGGTGACGACTTATGATAATTATCAATAATTTCAAACAATTAGATACGAAAATCATAAATAACGAAAATTACAGTTTGTACCTGAACGAAGTCAGGAAAAATCTGGCTGCCAATCTTGATCGATCCCCCTTGAT
>CBDUSZ010000069.1:0-14064 GCA_965370015.1 uncultured bacterium
TATGTCCATAATCGCCCGAGGTTAAATGTCCGACGATCACGCCATCGCGCAGAATCGGTTCATGGTGCCAGAACACTGCGTCAGGGTCCTGAAGCAGGAACTGCACCAGGCGCTTGTTCATAAAGCTGCGACTGTCTTTTTGTTTCAGGATAGCGTCACGCCCGATGAATGGAATCGTCTTGTCGAGCGCGCAGACGAAACCCATGCCGCACTCAAGTGGCGTATCATGATCAGCAACGTCATGTCCGTAGTGGACAAATTTCTTTTCCATACGACATGAATTGAGCGCATGCATGCCGGCCAGACTCAAGCCATGCCCTTGCCCTTTTTCCCACAACGTGTCGAATCCGTGGCGTGCCTGATCAACTGGAATATAAAGCTCCCAGCCAAGTTCACCAACATAGGAGACCCTGCCTGCATAAGCACGTGACATGCCGAGTTCGACCGGCTGAAACGAGCCAAACGGAAACGATGCGGTAGTCATATCGTGATCCAGAGTTTCGCTAAGCAAGTCACGGCTGCCGGGACCCATAACGCCGAGCATCGCCCAGGTATTGGTGATATCGCTGACACAACAAAACTCATTCTCGGCGATATGCGAATTTAGCCAGTGTAAATCCTTAATCGTCTGCGTTGCTCCGCTGATTACCCAGAATTCGTGTTCGCTAATTCGGGTTACGGTCAGATCGGCCTCGATACCGCCGTGATCATTCAACCAGTGGGTGTAAACCATCCTTCCGGGCTCAACATCAATATCGGCACTGGAAATGCGTTGTAGCACGTTGACCGCGTCGCGCCCCTGCACCAGGTATTTGGAGAATGAGCTCTGGTCGAACATGACCACGCCCTCGCGGGCAGCCCGGTGTTCGGCGGCGCTATGCTCGAACCAGTTCTGTTTGCCGAAACTGTATTGGTACCTCGGCTCAACCCCTTCCGGGGCAAACCAGTTGGCACGTTCCCAGCCCGCGGCTTCACCGAAGCAGGCATTACGTTCGGCCAGCCTTTCATGCAGTGGCGAATGGCGTAGGTTGCGCGAGGTTTCCATTTGCCTGTAGGGATAATGATTGTCATACAGCAGGCCGAGGGTTTCGGTAACGCGATTCTCGATGTATTGCTGCGTCGACTGGAACGGGAACATGCGGCGGATATCGTTACCCCATAAATCCATCGGCGCCTTACCATCGTGCATCCAGTCGGCAAGCGCGCGGCCAAGCCCGCCCGCAGTCTGGATACCAACCGAGTTCAACCCGCAAGCCACGTAGAAACCTTTCAGCTCCGGCGACTCGCCCATGTGGAACTGGTCATCAGGCGTGAAACTCTCAGGCCCGCAGAAAAACTTGCGCCAGCCGCAATCCTTTAGCATCGGCACGCGTTCCATTGCATGCTCAAGCACCGGCATGAACTGCTGGTCCAGATGGCCCTCGATTTCCTCAAACGAGAAGTCATCGGGAATGCCCTGCTGTCCCCACGGCACCGCGTTCGGCTCGAATGCGCCGACCATCAGGCTGCCTGCATCTTCGCGATAGTAGGCACACCGATCATAGTCGCGCATAACCGGCAAATCGTGTGGCAAATTGTCCAGTTTTTCAGTGACCGCGTAATAATGCTCACAAGCATGTAACGGCACGTTGACGCCGGCCATGCGCCCGATTTCACGGCCCCATAAGCCACCGCAGTTGACCACAAAATCCGACTTAATTTCACCCTGATCGGTGACCACGCCGGTAACGCGACCGTTAGCCTTATTGATGCCGGTGACACGCACGCCCTCGACACACAAAGCACCACGACCACGCGCGCCCTTGACGAAAGCCTGGGTGATATCGACCGGGCTCGCAGTTCCATCCTGCGCCACCCAACTGGCGCCGAGCAAATCGCCGGTTTCGAGGTAGGGATAGATCGACTTCGCTTCCTCGGCGGTAATGATATCGACGCGGGTCACGCCAAAAGCGTTGTTCATCGCCGCGACACGTTTCAATTCCTGGAAACGCGCCTCGCTATGTGCAATGGTTAGCGAACCGACCTGCCTGAAACCAGTGGATTGGCCGGTTTCTTTTTCAAGTTCGCTCAGTACCGCCATCGAATATTCGCAAAGCCTGGCATGCGATTCGTTAGCGCGCATGGTGCCGACCAGCCCGGCCGCGTGCCAGGTGGTGCCACAACTGAACTGACTCCGCTCCAAAAGCAGGACGTCAGTCCAGCCCAACTTTGCAAGATGGTAGGCAACGCTGGAACCGATTACCCCGCCGCCAATGACGATGGCGCTTGCACGTTCGGGAATGGGATTGGACATGAGGATTTTCTCCTTATTTTTCTGGGTTCGACTATTCAGGAAGTATTAAACTAGTTGCCTGGAAAGGCTTCTTCATCCTTGTATGGAAACCACCAGAAACCCTGGTCATTGGCGCCCGGATCGATCATTGCGAGTTTGGTGTGGCGGAAAGTTTCCAGACCCTCGGCACCCAGTTGTCGACCCATTCCGGTCATTTTGCGACCACCGAAGGGACCCGCGTCATTGTCGAGTAGCGGTGCATTGACCCACACCATGCCGGTCTCGATGCCGTTAACAAAACGCATGGCCTCGTTCAGATCAGTTGTGTAGATGTTTGAACCCAGGCCAAATCTAGAGTTGTTAGCCAGTTCAATAGCCTCGTCCAGGCTCGATACCCTGCAGATTGGAGCCGAGGGGCCAAAACTTTCTTCATTCATGATATCCATGCCGGGATCAACGCCGGTCAACACAGTGGGCTCAAAGAACCACCCCGCGTCCATTGATGCAGGCCGACCACCGCCACAGGCGACTTTAGCGCCCTGATCAATCGCGCGTTGCAGTATCGCTTCGAAGCGGTCGCGTTCGCTGGCGCTTACCATCGGCCCCACATCGATCTTGTCCAGCCCGTTGCCGATACGCAGTGCCTTCGCGTTTGAAATGAGTTTGTCAACAAAGTCGTCATAGATATCCTGATGCACAAAAAACCGCTCGGCCGAGGTACACACCTGACCACAATTGAGATAGGCAGCAAAAGTAGCACCCCGGGCCGCCATCTCAATCGGTGCCGATGGCATCACCAGAAATGGGTCGTTACCGGAAGCTTCGATCAAACAGGGCTTAAACTGATCGGCACAGGCCCTTGCTACAATCTGACCCGTCGGCACACTACCAGTAAATGCAACCGCGTGGGTGTCGGTACTTTCCACCAGTTGGCGTCCTACATCGGCTCCGCCGGGTAAGCATTGAATCAGGCCATCGGGCAAAGCCGCGAAGCTTTCCATGAATTTTAACGTCGATAGCGCCGTATTCTCCGACGGCTTGATAATAACTGCATTACCGGTGGCGAGCGCTGCGGCGGCAGACCAGCACAACAGGCAAAACGGAAAGTTGAATGGCAGGATAATGACGACTACCCCCATCGGTTCCTTGATGGTGAAATGAAACTGGTCATCCACCGCAGGCCCGAGTACTTTACCGTAGTCGTGACGAGCGACTTCGGCATAATAGTCAATCGCTGTTGCCGACCAATCGACTTCATCGGTGGTTTCCTTGTAAGGCTTACCCATTTCACGGGTCAGCATTTCACCCAATATTTCTCGTGACTCGCGTAGCCTGGTCGCAATTTGATGCATTATTTCAGCGCGCGTCAGGGCGTTGGTTTTATTCCACGCCTTTTGACTCTGATTAGCGACAGCGATAGCTTCATCGACCTCAGCTCCGGTCGTAAAAGGCATATGACCAACAGATTTCTCGGTGGCCGGATCTATGACCTCTAGCCCTTCGGTGGCAGTACTATCGCGGAATTCACCGTTGATAAAAAACTTGTTACTCAGTCGCTTGAGTTCATTGATTGCAGTCATGGAATTATCCTCTGATATTTTGAGCTGTTAAATAGCTTGTACAGGATCATGCGTCACAATCCACCCATACACTATCCGATCGTGCTTCGGACTGGCAGAGCAAAACATAACCCTTGTCGAGATCGCGCTGGGAGAGCACATTGTTGTTACGCATCTCCACCTCACCACCGATCAACACCGCCATGCAGGAGCCGCAGCGTCCTTGCTGGCACTGGAATGCCGGATCCAGATCGGCATCAAGCATACAATCCAGCAGAACCTCGCCTGCTTGATAGGCAACCTGGTATTCGATACCGTCGAGCGTGGCCTTAAAACTGGTGATACTGTCAGTGGGGGGTGGTGGTGATTTCATCGTGTTAGTCGAGCAGGTAGATTGCGTCACCGGCCTTTACCATACCTTCCGTAAGCACCGCGGCGTATACACCGGCAAAACCGCCATGTTTCCTCGCAATATGTTTCAATATCCGCGGCTGCGTCTCAGCTGTGTCCGGATCGACGGTTATTGATTTGCAGCGTGGGTCGAGCTCAAGAATCATAATCTCCAGGCGTTCGCCAACCTTCAATCTTTGGTTTATGAGTTCGTTTTCGTAAAATCCGTGCGTTGACATCCAGTCCACATAGAAATTTGCGCGGAATCGACGTTTATCCAGATCTAACCCGGTTTCCTGCTCTAGTTGGGACAGAGTCTGATGTGAAAACAATGACAGTGGTCGGCAATCCACCGCGTTCTTCTGGGTAAAGTGCAGGCTTAGCTCGCCCTCTGAATTATCGCCCAGCTCGTCGAGAAATGCCGGGTCTTCTATATCCAGGGTTTTACCGTCTGGCGTTTCAATTTCCAGAGCATAGGCGTCGGCGAGTGGATAAGGTGGGTTGAGTAATTCCTTCAGTGCCGCTTCCATCGCTGCCGGTTTCAACGTGTTTTGAGGATTTTTAAAGCGTGCCTGGTAGAGCACGAACTCTTCCTGTTCCCTGTTGGTATGCCAGGGGAATTCCGGTGTCGCGCTAGTAGAAGATATGGCATAGACCCGATCACCCATGACACCCGTATAGGCGACAAACACCTCATCGACACGCTCACCGCGCATGCTTTTCACCGGGTATCGCCAAACACTTTCGAGTTTTCCGATCTTGCTCATTCTCTATCCAGTTAGACAATATAGTTTCGAAACTAACTATCGGTCGTCGGCTCCAGAATGGAGTAAAGCTTTTTTATATAGCCAGTCGATTGCCATTTACAAACAGTACCCATCGGCACGAAAAACATATCGCCCGGCTTGAACAGCTGCTTGCCACCGTCGGCTTCCGTGATCATCACTTCACCTTCGAGTAAGCGAACCATTTCATGCCAGGGAAACGGCCTCATTTCACTGTCAAAAGCCGTGCTGTCCCACATACCAACAAACATGTTACCGGCATCATTGGTGAATAAAATATTATCGCGCTGAAGTGGCCTGGCACCTTCAATGACAAGCGGATCGGTGGTATCCATTTTTTTCATACCGTTTTCCAGTGCCGCCGGGTCGAGGATCCTGACACCCTGATCGGCCGATGCAATATTCGGAATAGTCGCTTTCGGGTCGGCATAGGTCATGTAGAATTTGCGCAGGAATCCATCCTGCTTCCAGCTGATGGGAATGGCATTACGAATGCAAAAGGTTTCACCTTGCTTGACCAGGGTCTGGTTTTCATCACCATCGACCATACTTACCTGGCCCTCGAGCACCCACATGAATTCATCGCCGGGGTAAGGACCAAAGACCTCTTGCATGGACGTGGTTGTCCAGACACCCACGCTCAATCCCAGGCCCTCGTCTTCATAGTAAACGTGGAGATGCTGTTGCGGCAGCTCCGACTGGAAGTCGGCCGGGTCAAGCTGCATTTCTAACAGGCCAATATCAGCCGGGCCGTCAGGTTCAAGTTTAATGATTTGCTGTAGTTTGCTCATTACCTGTTCTCTCGTTGTAGCGATGATATTAATTATTCCCAGCCAACAGCGCGCCGACCGGGTTTTTCATCCTTTTGCATACCAGCCGTTGTCGACATACAGGGCGCTGCCAGTAATAAAGCTGGCCTCATCCGAGGCCAGAAACACTACTGCTGCGGAGACTTCTTCGGGTTCACAGATACGCCCCTGGGCTTCGGCGAGGGCTCCCTCCTCCCATTCCTGCCCAGCGGTATCCAGTTCGCTTATTTCACGCAGGCCATGTGCGGTCTTAACAAACCCGGGGCAAACCGCGTTACAGCGAATGCCCTGATCCCGATACTCGACCGAAATAGCACGAGCGAGTTGTAGCACCGCGCCCTTGGTCATACAGTAAAGCGATTCGAGAGCGTAACCCAGTTCTGAGGCAATCGACCCGGTTATTACGATCGAACCGCCGCCGTTATCGCTCATCTCTTTTACCGCGCGACGGCATACCAGGAAGGCGGAGCGCACATTGATATCCATCAAACGATCGTAGTCCTGCTCGGTCGATTCGTGCAATGGTTTCACCGTAATGGTACCGGCATGATTAAAAAGTACGTTGTAAGGTCCGAAAGTTTCGATCACCCTGTCAAATGCGGCATCTACTTGCCTGGCATCGGAGACATCAGTTTCGATAAACTCAGCCGTACCACCTTTTTGCCGGATCAGTTGCACGACTTCTTCGCCAGCTTGTTTCTGGATATCCAGTATGGCAACGGTAGCGCCCTCTTCGGCGAAGGCTAGCGAAGTGGTTCTCCCCATTCCTGCGGCGCCACCTGTGATGACTGCAATTTTCCCTGCCAGTCGGCCAGGTCGATTACCAATTTGGTCGGTTCTGGTTTTGCTCTCGTTAGGCATGTTCTGCTCCCCACTGTAATGTTGATTGCATATGTCTGGTGATCATTGCTTTGTTGAAGCCCTGAATGCGATATATATTGTCCCCGGGTTAATTTGCGCGCACCGTTCTAATTTTCTGAAAAAAGATTGAAAAAAGTTCTTGCTGCGACGATATGGCCAGTTTTGCATAAATATTGCGTCGATGAATTCGTACCGTACCTACCGATATTCCGAGGTTTCTCGCAGTCGACTCCGAGGAGTGTCCTTCGAGTACCTGCGCGACCACCTGCGTTTCTCGCGGTGTAATACGTGGGCCGAAAATAGTACTGACCATATTTTCTATTATTGAATGATGCTCATCGGTTTCATGGTTTGTCGGCTCGGCTTCAAACCAGTCAGGTACGTCTTGCCAGTGACGTTGAGCCAGACTACAGACAATCGGCACCACGCTCTCCAGCAACCTGCACTCACGTGCCGAGAACCTTGGACCGTCACCCGAACGCATTAACGAAATTACCACTGCGACATCGTTCAGCAGATAAAAGGTGTAACAAATTTCTTCCGCGAGGCCGGTGCGCACATAATAGGAACGATAATACTCACTTTGTAAAAAACGATCGGGTGCGATATCTCGTAATCGATAAAGCCCGCTATCGACCTTGCGTCCGCATGCCTTGAAAAATGGGTCGAGTAGATAGGGTCCGTTCAGATAGTCATCGACAAATACAGCATGTTCGGCTGGCGAAAATGCGTGATACAGGCAGATTGGCTGTTCTTTCTGATGATAAGCAAAAGAGACCAGATAATCGAATTCTGTAATCGATCTTAGAGCGCTACCCAGACTCTCGGGAAATTCCTCGGTGCCAATAGAATCAATACATTCGGATAACAACGATATCCAGGTAGCATTTCCCAGGTCAATCTTTTTCGCCCGACCGGGATTAGTCACCATTGCTTTATTTTTCCTTGAAAGGTTTAGCATGCACTTGTTATAAATTATTCGGTTTCATTGCATATACCCCATATTGGACAAATGCTATACATTTGCTCTATCTGCATGGTAGACTATTTGTAATACAAAACTCAAGAATAAATTGCAATGGGGGAAATAAACTTGACGGGTGATCGTATTGCCTAATCAATCCAGCAGTTCGCGAGAGATTGATATCGAGTTTCGCGGAGTCACGAAACGGTTTGATGAAGTCGTGGCTGTCGATAATATATCCCTTGCTGTCGAACGTGGGTCCTTCTTCAGTTTTTTAGGCCCATCTGGTTGTGGCAAAACAACTTCATTGCGCTTAATCGCCGGATTTGACCAACCCACAGAAGGTAATGTATTTATCGGTGGCAGTTCTGTAGTCGGGATCCCTTCCCACCAGCGACCGGTAAATATGGTTTTCCAGCAATATGCCCTGTTCCCGCATATGAATGTTGCTGACAACATTGGCTATGGCTTACGTCAACGAAACCCGAAACCGGCCAAACAGGAAATAGTCAAAAGAGTCGATGAAACCCTGGAAATGGTACGACTGAGTGGTTACGGTAAACGTAATGTTTGGGAATTATCCGGTGGCCAGCAGCAAAGAGTGGCGTTAGCTCGCGCGCTCATCAATCATCCGACCTGTTTGTTACTGGATGAACCGTTAGCGGCATTGGACCGCAAACTGCGACGTGAAATGCAGATTGAGCTGCAAACCTTACAAAGAGATGTAGGCATTACTTTCATACTGGTAACCCATGACCAGGAAGAAGCACTGTCGATGAGCGATACTATCTGCATCATGCGCGAAGGAGAAATCATCCAGTCCGGTAGTCCCCGCAAGCTATACGATGAACCGACCAACAAATACGTCGCCGATTTTGTCGGCAAGACAAATTTTTTTAGTGGTGAAATTATCGACTCCAGCGGCGCAGGCGTTTCGATTAAATCTGAATCTGGTCAGGTTTTCATTGGTACACAGCCGAAAGGCTCGCCAACCCTGGCACACAGAAGCAAAGCCAGTTTAGCCGTCCGGCCTGAAATGATATCTATCTGTGCCGCAGATGAATTGAATAATAATTCAAACTTTGCCATTCGCGGGCAGGTGATGAACAGAATTTTTCTAGGTGAACACTCTGAATATTTGATAGCAACCGAGGGATATGGTGATGTACTGGTATTATCTCCAAAAGCCCTGGAAAGTAACAGTAGAAGTTTTGCGCCCGGTGACAATGTCTCCATTAGCTGGGGACCTGAAGCAGCACTTGTACTTGGAGATACATAGGGAGCCACTGACCGAGTCATGAACGAACATCTTGTATCCAAAATGATTCGCGCAGACCTGATCAGTGGCTCCCAAAGGCTGTATTGTATATCCGTCAATCACAGTCTTTATTAAATTAACGGATCGATTTCGACGAGGGGTAAATAATGAGCAACAGTAACGATAACAACAAGCCAATAAGCGCTAAAAAATTCATGAAGGAGTTGCGCAGGTATGAGAAAGGCTCGATTACGCGCAGGCATTTTATGGGCATAACCGGCCTCGGTACAGCTATGGCGGTTATGGGAACCGCGGTGCCTTCACTTTGGCCCGGTAAGGCCAATGCCTTCGGTGACGTGGGCGATCGACTGGTATTTTCTACCTGGCCCAACTACTGGAACCAGGTCAACCTGGATGAATTTACCGAAATGACCGGTGTGCAAATCCAACTCAATGCGTTTGGCTCAAATGAAGAGATGCTGGCCAAGTTGCAAGCTGGCGGCACCGGTTGGGATGTATTTGTACCTACCAACTATACGATTTCGAATTATGTGGCGCTAGATTTGATTCAGGAGCTCGATCTGTCGCGCATACCTAATTATGATGCTTCGGCTCATAATCCTAAATTTGCAGACCCGGCAACGGTTAACGGCAAGGTGTATTGCGTGCCAAAGAACTGGGGAACAACCGGTTTTATTGTCAACACTAAAAAAATCAAAAGTGGACCTAAATCATGGAAAGATTTTTTCGATGTGACCATGGGTGCCGCCTCTGGACATTCTATTGTGCATGACTACCAGTTGACGACTATCGGTGGAGCATTATGTGCGCTGGGATATTCGTTCAATTCGATCGACGCCAAAGAGCTGGCTGAAGCCGAAGCACTGCTGATCAAATCTAAACCACATCTGTTCGCGATCACATCTGATTATCAACCGGGTATGCGCAGCGGCGATGCATGGTTGTCAATTTGCTGGAACGGCGATGGAACCCAGCTGAATAATGATATGCCAGAGATGGAATATGTGATCGGTACCGATGGTGGTGAGATCTGGTCGGACTTCTATGCAATTCCGAAGGACGCGCCGCATCTGGAAGCTGCATACGCCTTCCTCAATTTCATGCAAGACCCTTATGTTCAGGCTCGTGATGCGGCGGTTCATGGTTATGCGCCGACCGATGCTCGCGCGATTGCTTTACAGCCTGATGCACTGGCTAGCGATCCTATCTTGCACCCGGCTCTGGACTTGATGAATGGTCTTGAGTTTGGTGCGGCGCAGACGCTGACTGATCCGATCCGTGCCGAGGTGATGGCTCGCTTCAAGTCTGCGTAAAGATACGCCTAGTACTTAATCACAGATAACGATGAGCGAAGATAGCAAACCGAACCGCTGGCTTACGGCAGCCTTGTTGGCGCCAACGACAACGTGGTTCCTGGTCATGCTGATCTTCCCGCTCATCGTTATCCTGGTTTTTAGTTTTGGCGAACGGGCAGCGGTAGGCGGATACGGCGGTGGTTTTACGCTCGAACAATATGCAAATCTTCCTGCCCGTCTGAAGGCGTTCCAGAACACCATGATAATAGCCCCAGCCGGGACTCTGTTGAGCCTGCTTGTGGCTTATCCGCTTGCTTACTATCTGGCATTGAAAGTAAGTCGGCAATATAAACTCATTCTGCTGGTACTGGTGATCGTTCCGTTCTGGACTAGCCTGCTGGTACGTACTTACGCGTGGATTTTCATCCTGGGCGGACGTGGCATTCCAACATTGCTGGAATTTATCGGCTTTGAGGGCGTTCGTCTGATCAATACCCAGGGGGCGGTACTGGTTGGTATTGTTTATGGTTATCTTCCATTGATGGTGTTTCCAATATTCGTTTCGCTGGAAAAACTCGACAAGAGCCTGTTGGAAGCCTCGAGCGATCTGGGCGGATCCCCATTTAAAACTTTTATGCAAATCACTTTACCGCTGTCGATGCCCGGAATTGCGACGGGTTGCATGCTGGTTTTTATCCTTTTGATGGGAGAATTTATCATTCCAGCGTTCCTTGGGGGTGGCAAGGTATATTTCATAGGTAACGCGCTAGTAGATTTGTTCCTGCAGTCACGTAACTGGCCATTTGGAGCGGCTGTTTCGGTTACCCTGGTCGTTATCATGCTGATTACCGTCAGCCTGTATATGCGACTGACCCTGGGCGGTAAAACTGGTCGTGATCAATCTTTGATGTAAATAGGAAATAATTACCGTGAGAATTTACGCCATTGCCGTCTATCTTTTTCTTTACGTACCTATCGGTATCATCGTGCTATTCAGTTTCAATGCCGGGCGGCATGCCAGCGAACTTCGCGGATTATCCATTCAGTGGTACGGCAAAGCGTTATCAAATCCATTTGTCGGGGACGCCTTTGTCACTAGCCTGACCATCGCCTTTTCGGTGGCAGTTTTATCCAGCTTAATGGGAACAACGGCCGCACTGGCGTTGCAGCGTTTGAAGGGCAAAATCCGCGTTCTGTTTGATGCCTTGATCTACATATCAATCATGGTTCCAGGCATCGTCATTGGCATTGCCACGCTGGTTGCACTGGTTACCGTTTTTGATTTCCTCAACCCCATACTGGGGTCGTTATGGCCTGAAGGCGTCAAACCACCCAAGCTTACTATGGGTTATGCCTCGGTAATTGCGGCACATACGCTATTTACCATGTCCCTGGTTATCATCCTGGTTCGCGCCCGAATTGCCGGAATGGACCGCGCTTTGATAGAAGCCTCGATGGATTTGTATGCAACACCCTGGCGCACCTTTTATCAGGTAACACTGCCACAGATATACCCCGCCATTCTGGCAGGTTTTCTGCTTAGTTTTACCTTCAGTTTTGATGATTTCATTATTTCTTTTTTTGTCGCCGGAGCTAATACCACGCTGCCTATTTATATTTTCTCTTCTATTCGCAGGGGTATCACACCTGAGGTGAATGCCATCGGCACAATGGTGCTTGCCGCGTCACTTATTTTGCTGATGACGACGCAATTCTTATTGCGTGCACGTACTAACCGTAAAACAACGCGGAAATTTGGGGAAACAGAAATTAACTGACAGATTTTTACTATAACGAAAAAGGTGAGTCTTATGTCTACTAATGTATTGCCGCCGGAACTTGAACGGCGAATATCGGAACTGGAAAAACCCGAGAACCAGGGTGAAGGATTCACCTCAACTGACTGGTTGTGGCTAATTGCGCTCGGTATTGTCGGGCCTGTTCTCCTACTATTGTGGGGGTGGTCCTAATGACTGAATCAAATAAATCACTCGACACCGCGGACGAAAGCGCCTGGCCGCTTTTACCGTCCGAAAGAACCTGGGGTCAACTTGAGCTAGGGATCGTGCTGCTGGTAGCCGCGTCCGCGACATGGTGTTACATCATCGGCGAATATGCAGGTTATTATCTGAACTTCAAGATGGGATTTGCCGCCATGACGGCGGGAGCCATGATCGGCATGCTTCTGGTCACCATAGCCGTGGTTCCCAGCGCAACGAAATACGGCATTGACTCGATTTCCTCGTCAAAACCGCAATTCGGTAACCGTGGCTGGATCATCACCGTCTTCCTTCAGTACGTTTCAATCATCGGCTGGAACTCCCTGCTGCTGATCTTTTTCGGTAAATCGGTCTCTCAGCTTCTTATCACTCTAGGAATTGTTGGAGAAGGCGGTGCAGTGTGGGTCATTCCAGTGTCGACGGCCATCGCCTGCGCCATTGTCTACGGTGTCTTGCTCAAAGGTAAATCGGGGATCGAACGAATTTCAAAAATCCTGTTCCTTTTCATCATTGCCGTAGGCTTGTGGATGATTTACATGCTGATGACTCATCAGGCCGATACCATCGCAACTGCCAAACCAGCTTATGCATCGGGCAGCCTGAGGTGGGATTACACTACCGGTATCGAGATCGGCATCGTCAGCTTATTGTCCTGGTGGCCTTATATCGGTGCCATGGTTCGGGTTGCACCCAATGCGCACACCGCGACTCTACCCTCAATGCTGGGCATGGGACTTCCGGTTCCCATCCTCAGCGTCATCGGCCTTGCCGCAATACTGGCGCTAGAAACATCGGACCCGTCGGCCTGGTTGGTGCAACTCGGCGGACCTGGTTACGGATCTATCGCACTTCTGTTCGTGATTGCGGCGAATTTGGGAACGGCTATGATCGGTGTTTATGCTTCTGCGATCGGTCTCAAGCACATCCCCAGGGTCAGCAAGATGTCATGGAATACGACAGTGCTTCTGGGCGTCGTACCGGTAGCCATCATCGGCATCTTCATTCCAGACCTGTTCTTCAACAATTTTGGAACTTTTCTTGCTTTCATCGGTGTATTCTTCGCACCGCTAGTGGCAATACAGATTGTTGATTACTTCATACTGCGCAAGCAGACTCTCAGCATTCGCTCCATTTATGACAATTCGGAAAATTCCGATTATGCCTATTGGGGTGGGTTCAACCCGGCAGCGATCATTGCCATGGCGGCAGGTTTCTTTACCTATATCTACCTTTTGGATCCGCTAACCTATGAGAGCCAGGCACCGTATGAAATCCTGACGGCGTCATTGCCAACAGCAGTCGTTGGCGGTCTTGTCTACCTGATAGTGACCAAGGTCCTGGTACAGCCCGCAAAACGCGGCGGGTATTGAGTTAAACCTACCCGAGAGCTGGAGGGACAACATGAAGTCCCTCCAACTCGCTGGGGTAGTGATTGCATGTTAGTTAAGAAAGTTGTGATGCCTTCTTCACTTGCTCTTAGGATTGCTTCTCGCTTGAACTCAGCACTATAACGTTTATATCGCTTCGGTTTCGTCATCAGACACCTCCCAGCGCTCTTCGCGCCTATTCTAGGTGTCCACCAATTCAGAGCAAGACCAATGTGCCCTGAGCCGACATTTGGCGCAGTCTCTACAATCAAGGCGACAGTCCAGCGATATCGATAAAAATCTAAAACCTGGTCTGGACTCGGACCGCAACCAATCGCTGTGTATAATCATCAGCAGGTAGTAATTACCCAGTACGGGGAAAAGACAACCATGACAGCTGAAATAAAATGCGCACCGTCGGCCAGAGATTAGCCATCCTGTTGATGTTTTTCATCCAGCCGGGGGCTGACGCGAGGGAAATCC
>CBDUSZ010000070.1:0-14036 GCA_965370015.1 uncultured bacterium
GTTTTAGCGTGGTCTTTGTCCAGATATTTCTCCAACGCGTTCAAGACCTGTCGTTTGTGTTCTTCGCGCTCCATGTCGATGTAATCAATGATAATAATACCACCCAAATTACGCAGTCGCAGTTGCCGCGCTATAGCTAGCGAAGCCTCCATATTGGTCTTAAAGATCGTCTCCTCTAGATTTTGATGCCCGACATAAGCACCGGTATTAATGTCGATAGTAGTCATCGCTTCGGTTTGATCGATAATCAAATAACCGCCCGACTTCAGGCTCACCTGTCGTGCCATAGCGCGTTGAATTTCATCGTCGATATTGTGCAGGTCAAACAGCGGGCGTTCGCCTGGATAATGTTCAATTTGTGCCGGTAAATCAGGAATATAGCGCTGCGCAAACTCGATCATTTTCAGGTAGGTTTCTCTTGAATCAACTTTTACTATATTGGTTTCCTTCCCCACCATATCACGCAGAATGCGTATCGATAGTGGCAGATCTTCGTGAACCATGCTGCCCGGCTTCTTACTTTGCGAAAATTCGACCAGAGAATCCCACAACTTAAACAAAAATTTAATATCACGGTGAAGCTCTTCGTCATCTACCCCCTCAGCTGCGGTTCGAATAATACACCCCCCATTACCATGATCGACCAGGTATCCGGCGAGTAAGGCGCGTAACCTTTCGCGCTCGTCTTCGTCCTCTATCTTCACCGAAATTCCAACCATGGTGGAATTGGGCATATAGACCAGATAACGCGAAGGCACCGAAATACTAGTAGTGAGTCGGGCTCCCTTCGAACCAAGCGGGTCTTTTACCACCTGCACTAACAAAGTCTCACCCTCGTGCAATAGATCCCCGATCACCGGGCGTTGCGAACCCCCGTTTCCATTCCCGTTTCCATTCCCGTTTCCATTCCCGTTTCCATTCCCGTTTCCATTCCCGTTTCCATTCCCGTCGTCTAAATTTATGTCTGAGACATGCAAAAATCCCGCTTTTTCAAGGCCAATATCTATAAAAGCCGCTTCCATTCCAGGCAATACACGATTTACCCTGCCTTTATATATATTACCAACGATGCCCCGGTTACCCTGTCTCTCAATACAAACCTCCTGCAATGCGCCATTCTCGACAATGGCAACACGAGTTTCCTGAGGGGTAATATTAACGAGGATTTCTTCACTGAATTTCATGGTTTAAGTACCGTTATGCCGGCTTGTTTGAGTAGTTCGGCTGTCTCAAATAAGGGTAGCCCCATCACCGACGAATAGCTACCTGTCAGACGTTCAATAAAAATGGCGGCTTTACCCTGAATCGCATAAGCCCCTGCTTTATCGAGCGGTTCATCGCTAGCGCAGTAAGACTCGATTTCGGAAGCATCCAACTGACGGAAGCTAAGCAGATTTTTCGACACTTTTAGCCTGGTTTCACCCCCGTAATTCAACGCTACAGCACTCAGCACCTGATGTTCCCGCGCCGACAATTTTGCCAATATTTCCTCGCAACAGAAACGCTCAGTCGGTTTGCCGACAATATTACCATCAATGGTGATGATAGTATCCGCGGCAAGTATCGGCGCGTCCACAGATACCATGCCTCTACCGGCCAGTGCCTTGGTTTCAGCCATTCGGCTGACGTACTGATCAGCAGATTCTGCAGAAATTATAGACTCATCGATACTTACCCTGAGCACTTCAAAATCAATACTAATTTGTCGTAGTAACTCGGCACGGCGAGGTGAACTAGAGGCGAGATAAATCATGGTTCCATAATAGCCTGAAATTCTGAATTACGCCTGAATAGAAGGATATTATTGCCGATGATAAGGGTGTCCGTTGAGCAGGCTCCAGGCGCGATATATTTGTTCGATGAGTACCACCCTAACCAGTGCATGCGGCATCGTCATGGCACCGAGCGCTATCGTCTCGGCGCAAGCTTCCCGGCATTCATCGGTGAGCCCATCGGGGCCGCCAATAATCAGGTTAACACGTGGATATTCCTGCATCCAGTACTCGAGTTTCCGTGACCACTCGAGACTTGACCAATGTTTACCGCGTTCATCGAGAGCGATACTGAAGCTACCACGAGGCATCTTTTTCATAATTTGCGATGCTTCCTGTTGTTTAAGCTGTTCTACCGATCCGCCACCTTTGCGCTGCGCCAACGCAACACTGGTGACACGAACCTTCAGTTCGTGGGGCATGCGTTTGAGATAATCCGCACAGGCTGTCTCAACCCAGGCCGGCATTTTTTGACCGACTGCTATAATATGAAGCTGCAATTTAAAAACCTGTACGACCCTGGCTAACTTGACTCTGCATCAGCCAGTTCTTCGCCCCACAGCTTCTCGAGCTCATAAAACTTACGTGTTTCCGGCAACATGACGTGAACAATAGCGTCGCCAAGATCAACCAGTATCCATTCACCCACGTCTTCTCCTTCAATACCGAGCGGTGGCATACTGGCCTTTTTTGCCGACTCAACCACTTCGTTGGCTATTGATTTCACGTGTCGACTAGACCTGCCACTCGCAAATATCATGAAATCGGTGAAACTGGCGTAACCACTGACATCTATAACTATGACATTCTCCGCTTTTAATTCATCAAGCGCCTGCAGTGCGAGTTTTTTGATAGCCTCTGGTTGCATTGGTGTTAGCGATGACTTACTGACTTTACTCATACAAATGATTTCTCAAAATAAATTGATACACGGTCGGTGGTAAACACCGGCCTGCCTGATTTCGTTCCAATAGAAGTTTTCGAACATATGTCGAAGAACAGGGATTTTCGTCTATTTCAAGCGGCAGGATACATCCCTCAGAATGGCTTTCCAATATTTGCACTGAATTTACCCAGTGGCTCGCATAGATAGATTTATCCGTCTCAACTCCCGGTCTATTACAAACCACGAGATGCACTAATTGTAATATTTCTTCGGGCGATTTCCAGCTCTGAAACTGATTAAATGCATCTGTGCCCAATATCAGGATTACAGTGCCAATCTGACCCTGCGCCTTAATCTGGCGCAAGGTATCGACCATATAAGATTTACCGCCTCGATCCAGTTCCAGATGATTCAGTCTGAATTTGCTATTCCCGGCAATTGCCAGTTCAATCATTTGCACCCTTTGCGCGTCACTCACCTGTGGCATATCACGATGAACAGGCGTCGCACAGGGCAGAAAATGCAATTCATTCAGCGAAAGGCTCGACTCTACCTGTTCGGCTATTTGCATATGACCCGTATGTATCGGGTCAAACGTGCCGCCGAGAATACCAATCATGATCAACGCCGAATATGGCCATCTCCGAAAACGATATATTTTTGTGAGGTCAACCCCTTCAGGCCTACTGGTCCGCGCGCATGCAATTTATCGGTGCTTATACCGATCTCGGCACCCAGGCCATATTCGAAGCCATCGGCAAATGCTGTAGACGCGTTAATCATCACTGAACTCGAATCCACACGCCGCAAAAATTGCCGGGCCCGCGTATAGTCTTCGGTAACAATGGCATCGGTATGGTGCGAGCCATGGTGATTGATGTGGGCAATAGCCTGTTCCATGTCATCTACAATTCTAATCGACAGGATTGGGGCCAGATATTCGGTTTCCCAGTCCTCATCGACAGCGCTACCGATCAGCTCCGGGTTAAATTGTCGAGTATGAGAACAACCCCTGAGTTCGACTCCCCTGTCAATAAACGCCTCGATCAAGTCAGGCAAAATATCTTTTGCGATTGAGTCGGCAACCAGCAACGTTTCCATCGCGTTACAGACGCCGTAACGTCGAGTTTTGGCATTCAGCGCAATATCGAAGGCTTTCGACTGATCCGCCCCGTCATCAATATATACATGGCACAGCCCATCCAGATGCTTGATAACCGGAATATTTGCTTCCCTGGCTACGCGTTCAATTAACGATTTGCCACCGCGCGGTATAATCACATCGATCGATTCCTGCATATTCAGCATTAACCCGACGGCACTTCGGTCCACGGTATTGACCACCTGAACGCAGGTCTGTGGCAAGCCAGCTTGTTGAAGACCCTGCGCGATACACAGGTATATGGCCTGGTTGGAGTTTATCGCCTCTTTGCCGCCACGCAAGATACTGGCATTACCGGACTTCAGGCAAAGTGCAGCGGCGTCGATTGTGACATTTGGTCGAGATTCATAAATGATGCCGATCACACCCAACGGAACGCGCATTTTACCCACCTGAATTCCCGATGGGCGATACTCCATCTCGCTAATTTCTCCAATCGGATCTGCCAGCGATACTACCTGCCTTAAGCCTTCAACCATCGCATCGATACGAGCATCGGACAATAAAAGCCGATCTAGAAATGCGGCGTCAAGCCCATCGTCTTCACCTTTGCGCATATCCTTCTGGTTTTCGGATTTAATCGACTCGCGGCGTTCGCCAATCGCCTCTGCGATATTCAGTAAGGCAGCGTTCTTTGTCTCGGGGTCGGCATGCGCCAACACTTCGGCAGCCGCACGCGCGGCACGACCCAATTGCGCCATATATTGCACAATAGCAGCACTATCTGAACCAAATTCATTTTTAACTGCGACACTCATTGACTAATCCTGAATCAAAGGTTTCAGTGGTTTGATGCCACAAAATTCACCTACCAGAAATTTCATTTGCAACCAGTCTGCATGTGGAAATTGCGCATCCTGCTGGCCTTTGCCGATACGGTCTAATGTAGCACAGCTTTGTAATAAACGCTCAGTCTGATCTAGCCCTAACCTTGCCATAGCACCTTCGAACAGGCGCTGTTTTGAACTCCAAATTCTCAGGTCTTGCCATAACCGAGCACTAATCCGACCGTTGACTTGAGCCTGTTTCAGGCTTGTCAATTGTTGCAGAGTTGATTGCAGGGCCCAGAGTAACTGTGTGGTAACATATCCTTCCGCAATTAAACTGTTCAGCACCTTCATGGCTCTTTTCGCATTACCGGCCAGGCAGGCGTCTACCAGCACAAAATGATTATAGCGCGAGCTTTGCGCTACAGACTCCTCTATTACTTTAAAAGTCAGCTCGTTTTGTTCGGAAAATCGCATCGAAAGCTTTTCTAGCTCCTGATCCGCAGCGAGTAAATTGCCTTCGGTGCGCTCGGCCAGAAACGCCGCCGACGCCAGGTCGAGCGAAAGCGATTTCTGGCTGGCTCTCTGTATAATCCAGTCTGCCAGCTGATTGTTGTAAATCGACTGCAACTCGACTATTTCGCCCTTCTGCTGCAGGCGCTTAAACCAGCCGGAATTTTTGCTCGAGCGATCAAGTTTCGGTACCACAAAAATGAATATTGTATCGTCCTGCAAGTCATCGCATAAAGCCTGAATAATCTTGCTACCCTGCTGACCGGGCTTCCCATTGGTAATACGGATGATTCGACATTTCTTATCGGCGAACAAAGAGGGTGTGCTACTCTCGTAAAGTAAATCATCCCAGTCAAAACCGGTATCGGTCGAGTGGCTCTGAATATCTTCATATCCGGCCTGTTTAAGCGAATCTCGCGCACCGTCCAACCAGTCACGCAGCAACAAAGGCTCATCACTACAGAGCAGGTAAAACGAGGCGGGATTTTGATCTAAACTCAGAGATTGCATTTGCGACTACGCATGAATTTGTGATGCGATATTTAAACCTGGCGGATCGAAGCATGGAGATTAACATGGTTTCGATCAGTTACTATCAAGTATCTGCAGGATAACCCCCTTCTAAATTAAGTCCTTCCACTGATTGAGTTGGTCATTAAAAGCAGGGTCGAATTTATCAGGCCGTATCAGGCCGAAATGGGGAAAAGGCGGAAAACAAATAACCGGCCATAAAAAAACCCCCAGCCTTTAAGAGCCGGGGGATTTAAAGATTACCTGCTTTATTTCATTCAGTGGCATCCTGCGGGGCGTCCTGCCCAATACGTCTGTGTACATCCGTAATTACGTATCCTTTGTCCCAATCCCTATAGACAGGCCCTCATTATAAACCTGAAACCGAAATGACCTGTCAGCCGCCACGCATAGCACGTGTAAGCATTTGGTGAAATTATTTGTAGTACGTTTCCTACAAATAATCACAGACGATATTATCCAGCGATTATATATCTCGCAGACCATCAGACGGTTCGATCTCAGCAGCGCGCATACCCCCAATAATTGCGGCGAAGATAGCTGTACTCACGGTCAGTCCGAGAGCCCAGAAAAAGTGCTCCGAAATCAGGTAACAAAGGGTTTGATCCAGGTTTAAACGCGGCGCGAGAATGCGATTAATCAATTGCTCAAAAACCAAATATACCAAAACAGCCAGCAGCCAGCCCAGGATGGCAGTATAGAAGGCCTGCATCACTGGAAACAATATTATCCTGCCACTTTTAAATCCTACCAGACGCAATATGCTGAGATCCCTTTTCTTGCGATCAACATTTGCCCAAAGGCTGGCGCCCAGCGAGAAAGCGAATCCGGTGGCACCTACACATGCAATAATCCAGAAAATTATCGATAGATTGCGGTCAATCGATTGCACTGTAGCGATCTCTATCTCGTTAGCCTTAACCCTTACGCCCTGATCTTCAAGAGCTTTTACCAGGTTTGCAACATCGTAAATCGAACGTGCATACATGCGAAACGAGGGGTAACTCCGCGATGCCGTGTTGCCAGGATCACCACTCCAGCCCAGCTCAGGTACTGACCTGCCATCTTTAAAATGCTCGGTTGCGATCAATAAATCGAGATGGACGAAAGCGACACTGCGACTGGCCACCGACGCATCAGCAATATCTATCACCCTGAGCTTAAGATGTACGCGTTCGCGTTTACCCTTAAACTGCCGGGCCAGACTTGCATCGATTTGATCGCCCCTGGCTACCTTCAGCTTTTTCGCCGCACTCTGACTTAATACAATTTGATAGATATTTTTTGGTGTTTGCGACAATTTCTCCAACAATGGATCCTGCTCTGCCGTCGCCATAAGTTCGGTAGACAAAATTCTTTTTGCGGTGTTACTTTTGAGTTGAATGACGGCGGCAAGGGCGCGCGTTTTAGGAATAATAAATTCAACATCTCCACGACTCCTGTATCTCTCGATCCATTGTTGATCATACCGACCACTACCGATCGGTCTAATTTCGCGGTTCACCGGATTTTCCAGCAGCTCAGAGACCATTGAACTGACAATACCAAATTTTAATCCGAACAATATCATCATCGGTGCTAACACGGCTGCGAGTGAAAACACAAAACAGCCGGACATTCGCCATTCGTGCGTGTAGTCACGAAAGCTCAATCGAAATATGTTGCCCACCTGGCTCATGCTAGTATTTTTCGCTCATCAGTATTTTAGGTTCGACTAATCTCGAAAAGTTGATTGATAGATCCGACCATTCTCAATTGGCCCGGCCTCTTGATTCAATATTCGCAAATCCATTTTGTAAACATGCGCCCAGTCGTGGCTGGCAGTGATCAGAGTAATCCTCAGCCCCTTGATCAATTCCATCACCACTGCCATAATTTTTCGGGCAGTGATTGGATCCAACGAAGCGGTAGGCTCATCGGCTAGTAAAATGCTGGGTCGATGCGACAGCGCTCGGGCAAATGCGGCGCGCTGTCTCTCCCCTGCGGATAAAAGACCGGGTAATTTTTCGAGTTGCCGGTGTATCCCCAGCACTCGAGAAATCGAATCAATTGAGTCGTCGTTTGGCAATTTGAGCAGCCTTCGCGGTAGTTCTATGTTCTCCCGCACTGTCAGATAAGGAAGCAGACCACCCGATTGCATGACGTAACCAATGTGTTGCTTGCGAATTTGTGACAACCGGTTTTGCTTTTTTCTTTGCCACAGGCTATCTATACTATCCAGCTTGCCATCGGCGGGGCTGATCTCGAAACAATCAGATTTATCGGGATGCAATATTAGCGCGAACAAATCCATTAGCGTGCTCTTACCACAGCCACTATGTCCAACTAATGCGATGTTTTCTCCAGCGTGGATTTCAATACTGGGGACATGCAATCGAAACCCGGCGTTCTCTACCAGCCGCTCCTTGATAACATTTTTCAGCGAATAAACGATAGCTCCCATAATTCAATAACCTTCTATTGCGACAATGCATTCGCACATACGGCACTCTATTACAGGCACCTTTAAGGCAGGAGGTCGAGGGCGACAGGAAATACCGAATTACCTGTTACCGGCCCGCCTCCGGGAGTAACCCATAGATCGGTATGATCGTGCAACGCCTGATAGTAATTGATCTTGCTTTCCAGGCGGTTCATGAACTCTATCTGAACCTTGGCCGACCATTCTTCCCAGCTTTCCAGCGTCAGATTCATGACCTCGCCGGTGTAGGGTAAATCTTCAATATATTCGCGCATGTACCCCATCTCCGCCAGATTTGCACCCGTACCGGAAGTACTGCCGCCTACCGACGATGGATCGCGGCTTACAGTCGCTGCCAGACTTTTCAGGTCGTCGATAAAGTTTTGTGGGCTCAGCACGCCTTCTATTGCCAGTTCCAGCACCTGTTGCAGCACGTTTTTCAGATCGCTGAGCTGATCGCGCGTCAGTAACACGCGTACATCGACTGCAGAACGCTCAGGATTCATAAAATCACGATCTACCATCCAGGCATCAAACACTTTGGGCAAGGGTTGGCCAGCCTCTTTCTGGATATACTGCATGCGTAGCGCATTACCGAGCTTGGCAACGCGGCCCTGTAAATTTGACAACTGGGTTTGAATTTCATCGTTTTGGGCCAGTGGGATCGGTGGCACGCCATTCGTGGTAGCCAGTACCTGCTGTGTAATTTGATTTGCCAGTATCTCTAGAACACTGCCAAACTCGTCCACCTGGCCAAGGCTCACACCATAATAAAAATCTCCGATCCCGGGATAATAAGAGATTTCTTTATACAGCCTCTCAGCCTTTTGATGATCGGCAGCGGCCGAGGGCGTGCGTAGATGCAACACCCAGATCGACACTCCCTTGTCATAAGCGAGTTGGCGTAGCGCCTGTGCGTTCAATCGCGTCGCACCGAGTGAATCATGAGCATCGCGTGGCCCCGCATCGGTGATCAGGATAATATAGCGAGCGTCGAAATTTGACCAGACTGAATCTTCGATGGCTGATTTAATACCAGCGTAGGCATCTTCCCGAAAATCACGACTGGACACAGTTGCAGCGCTGAGTTCATTGACGCGGTTGAAAAATTCTTCGACATCCGCACCCTGTTCCAGGCTGACATAACGCTGCGTCAAATATTCCAGTTCGGGAACCTGATCGAGGTTATCACGATAGGCAGTCAGACCGAAATTCACCTGGTTGGTGAGCCCCTGATTCTCAATAGCCGAATAAACCTTCGTCATGGCTTCTCGAGTGCGGTCAATATAAGGGCCCATCGAGGCAGTCGAATCAATCACAAAATGAATAGCACTACGATAACTACGCGAATTTATTCCTGATTCTTCTAAGCGGGAATCCTCTACTATATTTTCTTCCAAAGGCACACTCGCGATTTCCAGCAACCGCGCCTGTTCGCTATCGAGATAAACATCTTCATGTTGTATGATCGGAACCAGATAGAAATTTTCGCGAATATCTACATGCGCCTCGGGTTGAATCGCGATTACCGGAGAGTCTTTGCCCGCCTCGTCGTTAACTACCGAGTGGTACAAATCCTGGTAGGCCTGTGTATCGTAATCCTCGACTAGCTGCTTAATCGACTGCTTACTATTAAATAGCATGACCCGCTGAATATCCTGTGGGTCCTTGAACGAAATCGTCAGCGCCTGATTCCAGACAATAGTCTCATCTTTTTGCATCCAGCCCGCAGTTTCGCCAAAACTGTTGTGACCCACCTTGATCCATCCATCACTTTTTTGGTATACGTATAAAACACTAAATGGTGTCATTACGCTCGATTCAACCGAGTTATCAGGTAATTCATAGATTCGTGCGTCTGGCGTGCTCAACACTCGTTGATACAGTGTTTTTTTACCTTCCATCACCAGTGGCTTGTCTGTCACCGCCAGTAGATTAGTGCTGAAAACGGATAGCAGGCTGATTATCAGGGTTCTTAAAATTAAATCCAAAGTAGTTTCCAATCGCTTTATTATTCGAAATTTAGCAGTAGTTGGCGTGCTTCGGGGTTGCCGACTTTTGATTCTGCCATCGCCCATAGCTGCAGGCTTTTCATCCGCTCAGCCGCAGGCTCATGCCCCAACATTGCTGCCTTTTTATACCATTTGTACGCCTGAATCACATCTGCATGATCGAGCAGACTGTCCTCCACAACAAATAATGCCGGATCTGCCATTTCGCCCATCTTCATAATTGCCGGTATGAATTCTTCCCTGGCACTAAAAAAAAATAATAAATAGGCATCCGCCAGGCTTCCTTCATTCTGATAACCTAAACCTTTTTCGAATACCCTGGTATGAGGATAGGGTTGACTTTCCTCGCGGATTTGAGCGATGTATTGTCGGGCTCGCATCCCCGGCGGAATCAACAGGCTGCGTTCAATTTCTCCGCTATTATCTACCAGTGTGGGTTCGCTAGCAGCCTCCATCGGTGTATCCCGATCCGATGCCAGTAAAATATAAATTATCACCCCGACAACGATCAGGCTTATCCAGATCAACGGATTTGGACGTCGCATCGGAGGACTAGATTCGATCAAATTAGACATAGATCCTTTTTGTTGTTTGATACCAGGTTCTGGCTTTATTATTTTTACACCCAGTTTGCCAGATAAAAGGAGTGATTATAAACTGTTGTTAGTAACGGGTAAAAAAAAACAGCTCTAATTCTGGAAATGTTTGAGCTGAATTATCAATTGCACGATCAATGCCTGATCGAGTAATACCCCGGCACTTTGTTTTTCATAATCGAGCCCGACCACATCATTACTGTCGAACTCAATGTCCAGATGTCGCAGGATGGTCTTTTGCTCCCCTAATTGCTCACCTGCGGCAGTGGTCATGCTATAGCCAAGCTGGCGAAATAAACGAATGATGGTCTTACCCGACCTCGCAGTACCAGTCAATTTACGTTCCGGTAAAATCATGATCGTGACACTAAGATTGACAAAGCCAGCGCTCTGATTATCTTTTAAGTTTGCCCCGGCCTGTATTAATCGCTGGTTAAGAAAGGCTTTTTGACTGCTATTCAAGTTGTCTGAAAGCAATTTTATCGAAGCCAATTGCGGCGGTAGGCTCGAACTTCCTGCCAGATAAAAACCACAGGCGGCAAGATTAGCGACCAGCAAAACGCTTAAAATCGAGCGCGAAAAATATTTTATCCTGCCTGTCGGCACTCGAAGCGCTTTCATATTACGAAATTGACCAATTTATCGGGTATTACAATTATTTTTTTAATCGGCGCATTATTAATAAACCGTTGTACTTGCTCATTACTCATTGCCATCGCTTCGCAACTGGCTTTGTCAGCCGTGGCGCTAATCTGCATTTTACCACGTAGCTTGCCATTTACCTGAATGACCATTTCTATTTTTTCCTGCACCAACGCGGCTTCATCGATCTGCGGCCAGGGACTATCGATTATCAGGCTGTCCTGTCCCAGGTCTCGCCAGAGTTGATGACAAAGATGCGGGATGATTGGCGATAACATCAAAACCATACTTTCGTAGGTTTCCTGACGTATTGCCTGCCCGACCGGTGAATCATCATCGAATTTACTGACACGGTTAAGCAATTCCATATTGGCCGCTATGGCAGTATTGAATGTGAGTCGGCGGCCAAAATCGTCACTCACTTTCTTAATCGTTTCGTGTAGTTTCAGACGCATCGACTTTTGGTCTGCATTAAGTGTTTCTGCTTTTGCATTCAAGTCCGGGATATCGCCCGCGGCTGCTAGCGTATGATCGTAAATAGCTTTCCACAAGCGCTTGAGAAATCGGTGGGCACCTTCTACACCAGCATCAGACCAGTCCAGAGACTGCTCAGGCGGCGCGGCAAACATGATAAACAAGCGCACCGTATCTGCACCGAAGCGGTCAATCAGTGGCTGCGGATCCACGGTATTGCCTTTCGACTTGGACATCTTACTTCCGTCCTTGAGCACCATTCCCTGGGTCAACAAACTTTTGAACGGTTCATCCGAATGCACCAGGCCTTCGTCACGCAACAACTTGTGGTAAAAACGCGCGTAAAGCAGGTGCAATATCGCATGTTCGATGCCACCAATGTAATGATCAACAGGTGTCCAATAATCGACACGCGCATCGAGCATTGCCGTTGCTTGATCGGTACAGGTGAAGCGGCAATAATACCAGGACGATTCCATGAAGGTATCAAAGGTATCGGTTTCACGCTCCGCCGGCTTACCGCAGGCGGGACAGGTAGTGTTGATAAACGAATCCATCGTTTTAATCGGCGACCCAATACCTTTAAATTCGATATCCTCGGGCAATACCACCGGCAAATCCTGCATCGGAACCGCAACCGTTCCGCAATCCGTACAATTAATTACCGGAATCGGCGCACCCCAATAGCGTTGGCGTGATACGCCCCAGTCACGTAAACGATAATTGATCTGTCGGGTACCCTTGCCCTGCGATTCAATTTTTTCAGCGATAGTGTTGAAAGCAGACTCGAAATCTAACCCATTGAGTTCGTCCGAGTTGCAACAAATACCCTCTTTGGTGACAAATGATCCGGCCTCCAGATCAATATTCGAGCCGTCTGCTGGCGCCACTACCTGGCGAATTTCAATATCGTATTTGCGTGCAAACTCCCAGTCACGCTGGTCATGCGCCGGTACTGACATGATGGCTCCGGTGCCGTAGCCCATGAGTACGAAATTGGCTATCCAGACTGGAATTTTTTCACCATTTACCGGATTAATTGCGTCAATTCCCAGAGCAATGCCGAGTTTTTCCATTTTTTCCAGTGCTGCCTCAGCAGTATTGGTTTTTTTGCAATTTTCGATGAATTGCGCAATATCAGAACTGTTCTCTGCAGCCCAAAGCGCTAACGGGTGCTCAGCCGCAATCGCCATAAAAGTAGCGCCGTATAAAGTATCAGGACGGGTGGTATAGATCATCAAAGAATCGTGGCCTGGCACCTCAAATTCGACTTCCATACCCTCGGATCGCCCAATCCAGTTGCGCTGCATGGTTTTTACCTTCTCGGGCCACTCTACAGTATCGAGATCGGCCAACAATTGCTCGGCGTAATCAGTAATCTTCAAAAACCACTGCGCAATTTCGCGCCGCTCAACCGGTGTATCGCAACGCCAGCAACAGCCGTCAACAACCTGCTCATTGGCGAGCACGGTTTGGTCGAACGGGCACCAGTTAACCGGGGCGGTTTTCTTGTAGGCAATGCCCTTTTCCATCAATCGGGTAAAAAACCACTGTTCCCAGCGATAATATTCAGGCTTGCAGGTTGCCAGCTCGCGTTTCCAGTCGTAGCCAAATCCGAGGGATTTAAGCTGATCGCGCATATAGTCTATATTTTCGTAAGTCCATTTAGCCGGCGGCACATTATTTTTGATCGCCGCATTCTCGGCCGGCATGCCAAAAGCATCCCAACCCATCGGTTGCAGCACGTTCTTGCCGAGCATACGTTGGAAGCGTGAAATAACGTCACCAATAGTGTAATTACGCACATGCCCCATATGCAGGTTTCCACTGGGATAAGGAAACATAGACAGGCAGTAATACCTCTCGCGATCTGGGTCTTCGTTGACTTCGAAACTACCTGATTCGGCCCAGAATTGTTGAACCTGAGCTTCGATTTTTTGGGGGTCGTACTGTTGATCCATTGGGTATTTTTTGTTGTTCGCGAAAAAGGTGGAAGGATACTCTACGAGTCTCCCTGAGAATAGATTTTTTATTACCAAATAAGCCTATACGTATATTCTTGAGCTGATTAAATTTGGATACTTTTATTTATATTGACAGGTTTTCGCACACCAAGGCTTTCATTTCTTCGTAGGAAATACTGAGCAAGTGCGCGAGTCACTTTTCTCTCCAGCGAGAAAAGTAACCAAAAGCGCCGCCCCCGAACAAGCCCTTTAATCG
>CBDUSZ010000071.1:0-13937 GCA_965370015.1 uncultured bacterium
TGGTAATTTTTTATTATTGAATAATTGCCTGCCCGCACACCAGCAACTGGGATGTTCCATTAACCATCGCCATTTGCATGGTTTATCGGCTAAAAATTTACTGGATGGGGAAAGCCAGTTTATTTTGGGGGCTGATCGGGCCACTGATGAAATGGTTGGGAGGTATCCCCATTAAGATGGATATATCCGAAAACTGTTGTACAACAGACCATCAATGCTTTTAATCTATCCAGCAATTTGGTACTCGTTATTGCCCCGGAAGCAAACTGGGTTTTATCACATCGCCGTTGGTGCAAACCTGCCGATCGTGCTCGGCTTTCTGGACTATTCTAAAAAGGAAGGTGGTTACCTGAAAAGCTATTTACCGACTGGAGACCTGGATAGCGACCTGTCGATTATTAAAGCGCAATACCAGGGCATAGAGGGTAAATATGCCGATCAGTCCGACCAGGTTGTCCGCCGGGTGTTAGGTTTCATCTAGCGGTGCATATATTAGTTCTTACGAGTAAGTCGTTTTAAGCGTGGGTCCTGGAAAGGCACCGTGGTGAGATCGACGATTACCGGTCCTGGAGCGGTTACCGGCAGAACCGCCGATAATATATCCTGGAAGTCATTGCGGAAATGTATGCTGCTTTTTATGGCAATGATATTTTGCCGCGATGGCTCAATATCCAGGTGGCGAAACATGGACTGGTCCATGGTCTGTACCGGCTTCGAGCCAACTACCACCCGCACGCCGCCGACTTCCAGCAATGCCGTGGGACCGAGATCTATATCGGCACCGGCGAGCATCGGACCACTGGCGCGAAAACAGCCGTCAGACAATCCGAGGACGCGAAATTCCGCTGAAAATGGCAGGCTGCCGGGGAACCCGGACTTACCGCCCAAACTGATATTAAGCTTCGCCTGCAGTCCCGCTGAATGTGCCGCCTGTGCCGCCTGAGGGTCGCTGATGACGCCAGCCACGGCATTCTCGGCACCGTGCGCTACCAGCGCACGTAAAATTTCCGTGGTATCACCTGGACCGCCGCCACCTGGATTGTCCTGCGAGTCCGCGAGTATCACCGGGCCGTTAGCACTGGTCGACAGCCGTATCGCTTCGATGACGGCTTCTTCCGCATTGTATAGACGGCCGCAAAACTCGCTTTCGCGAGCCTCGATTTCAGCCAGCAGGCTATCCGCCGCGGTATTGACCGATTTTTCATCGAATCCGTAGGCGACGATTACCGGGCCAGCCTCGGCCACATCGGATAGCGGAAATCCACAAGCCAGTGACATTGCCGTGACATCCCCGCGAATTTGATCGCACAGATGCGCGTAGATTGATTTTGCCGGGTCCACCAGGGTGCATCCCCAGACGGGTGGGATAAGGAATTCCGTACGTCGCACGGCGGTGATGGGGAATCGTGCCAGACCCTGTTTCAACAGTAGATCGAGATGATCCGCGGCGCGCGCTCCGGTAGCAGCCATATCAACGTGGGGATAGGTGCGATAGGCTTCCAGCAGACTCGCCTGCGCCACCATCGTATCACTGATGTTTGCATGCAGGTCGAGACAGGCCACTATCGGCGTGGCATCTCCCACGGCCTCGCGCATGCGGCGTAGTAGCTCACCGTCACCATCGGCTACATGGGTGCAAACCATGGCGCCGTGAAGATCCAGCAGTATGCCATCAATCGGTGGTGAATCGCGCAGCGTCTTCAGCATCATCGCCGCTATACGCTCGAATGCCTCCTCGCTGACATGGGCAGAGGGCGTTGCCGAGCACCACAGCAGCGGTACAATTTCGTGTCCCAGCGCCTGTAGACGCTGAATGGCGCCGGTGATCGGCAAATTCACCCCACGCACGTTGTCCAGCATTTGCGATCCACTGCTCAAGGGTGGCCATTCATCACGCTGGGCAAAAACCTCGTACCCGGCCTGATAGGGTGCGAAGACATTGGTCTCATGCTGAATTCCGCCTAGCGCTATTCTTGCCATCCGATTTACCTCCGAATCAACTTAATCAAATTCCTCAAAAGCGTCAATCGCCGCACGGTCGTAACCAAGGCTAGCGGTCATCAATTGCCTGGTGTAAGGCCTGGTTGGGTTGTGATCACGCAGTTGCTGCACACTCATGGTTTCCACCACTGCGCCGTTTTGCATCACTGTTAAAGCCTCACACATGTGCGCAATCACGGCAAGATTGTGGCTCACCAGTATATAGGTGAGGCCGTGTTCGCGTTTCAACCGCATCAACAGGTTGAGTACTTCGGCCTGTACCGAAACATCCAGCGCCGAGGTGGGTTCATCCAGCAGAATGATATCCGGATCGGTAATCAGCGCGCGGGCGATGGAAACCCGCTGGCGTTGACCCCCGGAAATCTGGTGGGGATAGCGGAACCGAAACGAGGCATCGAGTCCTACCTCCTCAAGCGAATTCACTACCCGCTCATTGATGCGGTCAAGGCGGTGAACCCGGGCTGGCTCAGCTAAAATTGTATCGACCGTGTGGCGCGGATGCAGTGAGCCGAAGGGGTCCTGGAATACCATTTGTACGCGCCGCCGAAATTGTTTGGAGCGGTGCAGCAGCAGGGTTTCATCCGCAACTGTCATCTCTCCGCTGACCCGGGCCACGCGATTGAGTAATCCTGCCAGAGCCCGCAGCACGGTAGTTTTACCCGAACCAGACTCACCAACCAGCCCGAAGGACTGGCCACGTTGAACAGTCAGCGAGACATCGCGTACTGCGTGGAAGGTATGCCTGCCATGGCCGAACACCACATCCAGGCCGCGGATATCGATCACGCTGTTGTTCCGGGTGTTTCAAGCCAGGTCGGGTCGCGTTTTAAAACAGGCAGATCATCCTGTCCGCCGTCCAGACTGGGCAAACAATTCAGCAAACCCCGGGTGTAGGGATGTTTGGCATTATCAAGATCTGCTGCCGCGATTTGCTCGACGACTTTGCCGCCGTACATCACCAGGATGCGGTCACAGAACGAGGCAATCAGGTTGAGATCGTGACTGATGAAAATGAGCCCCATGCCGCGTGTACGGATCATGTCATCCAGCACCGCCAGTACCTGCAATTGCACGGTGACATCGAGTGCCGAAGTGGGTTCGTCGGCGATGATGATATCGGGTTCGGGAATCATCATCATCGCAATCATGATGCGCTGGCCCATGCCCCCGGAGACTTCGTGCGGATAGGACTTGTACACCCGCTCCGGCTCACGGATCTTTACCGCCCTGAGCATGTCGAGGGTACGCGCGCGTGCTTCCTTCTTTGATGCTTTGCTATGAACGCGAAAGGCCTCTTGAATCTGAGATCCGACGGTCATAACCGGGTTCAGCGAATATTTTGGGTCCTGCATGATCATCGAGATGCCACTACCACGTATACGACGCCAGGTGCGTTGGTTGGCGGTTAGCAGGTCGGTGCCCTTGAACGCCAGGCGGCGGGCGCGAACCAGCCCCCCGGTTGCAATCAAACCGAGAATCGCACGGCCGGTTTGTGACTTGCCGGAACCGGACTCACCGACGATGCCCAGCTTTTCACGCCCAAGCTCGAAGCTAACGCCACTCACCGCGCGCACCCGCCCAGTAGGCGTGTCATAAGTGACGTGCAGATCTTCTACGCTCAGCAGTGGCTGTTCGGACGGGTTACTTTTAGCCATCGTTTAACCTCCACTCTTGGGATCGAATACATCCCTGAGGCCGTCACCGAGCAGGTTAAAACCCAGGCTTACAACAAGAATGGCAATCCCCGGCACGGTGGGCACCCACCACTGGTCGATCAGGAACTGTCGACCCAGCGAAATCATCGCACCCCATTCCGGCGTCGGCGGCTGCGCCCCGAGGCCGAGAAAGCCGAGCCCGGCAGCGGTTAAAATGATGCCGGCCATATCCAGGGTGAGCCGCACGATGACCGACGATAAGCATAGCGGCGTGACGTGACGCACCAGAATACCGACGGTGCTAACGCCCTGTACCTGGGCGGCGAGAATGAATTCACTGTTGCGGATGGTCAAGGCTTCGGCGCGTGCTATACGCGCAAACGGTGACCAGGTGGTCAGTGCAATCGCCAGCACTGCGTTTTCCAGGCCTGGGCCCAGCGCTGCCACCAGTGCCATCGCCAGAATCAAACGCGGGAAAGCGAGGAAAATATCCGTCAGGCGCATTAAAATAGTATCTACCCACCCGCCTATATAACCGGCGACGGTGCCGATCAAAAGCCCGATCGGTACGACGATGATCGATACCAGTGCGACGATATACAGGGTAATTCGTGAACCCCAGATAATACGGTCAAATATATCCCGCCCGAGCCCATCGCTGCCAAACCAGTATTTCTCTCCAGGTGCCACCAAACGGTTGGCGAGGTGGGGCTCGAGTCCGTCGGAGGACGTGATCCAGGGTGCCAGGGCGGCAACTGCAACCAGTCCAACGATGATTAGCAAGCCGATAACCGCAACCGGGTTACGTTTGAATGCCAGCCAGCCAATGAAAATCCGCTGACATCGAGCCTGTCCTTTCGATTGCGGAATCTCAGCCAGTAACCAGCCGCGTAGTGTTTGCTCAGTCGCCATCAGCTTATTCTCGGATCAACCAGGCGATACAGCAGATCGGACAACATATTGATGCCGACAAAACAGACACCGACAACAATGGTGCCGCCCAGTACCGCATTCATATCGTTGTTAAATAGTGAGCTGGTAATGTACTGGCCGATACCGGGCCAGGAGAAAACTGTTTCGGTCAGCACCGAGCCTTCTAAAAGCGATGCATAGGTCAGGCCGATAATGGTGATGAGCTGTACCAGCACGTTGCGGAACGCATGATTCCAGATGACCTTCCATTCGGGGATTCCCTTCACCCGTGCGGTCAGGATGTATTCCTGACTGAGTTGATCGAGCATGAAACTACGTGTCATACGTGCGATATAGGCCAGCGCGAAGGTGCCGAGGATCGAGGCCGGTAAAATCAGGTGTGATAGTGCGTTGTGAAAAATCTCCCAATCCCGCGACAGGGCGGCATCGATTAGCAGTACGCCGGTCACTGGCTCGACGATGCCGTCGTAGAAAACATCGAGCCGACCCGGGCCGGCAACCCAGTCCAGTTTGGCATAGAAAATAAGCAGAGCCACCATGCCAAGCCAGAATATCGGTGCCGAATACCCGATCAGACCGATCACGCGTACGATATGGTCGAGCCACCGACCCTGATGAACCGCGGCCATGACACCCATCGGGATACCGATAAATATTCCCAGCAGGGTGGCGATGGTCGCCAGTTCCAGGGTCGCCGGGAAGAAACGCTTAATATCCTCTGCAACTGGCTGTGCGGTCATGATCGAGGTGCCGAGATCTCCCTCTGCCAACTGCCCGAGGTAACGAAAATACTGGACATAGATGGGTTTATCTAGCCCGAGTTGCAGAAAAACCTGTTGGTAAACTTCCTGTGAGGCGCGGTCGCCGACGATGGCGAGAACCGGATCGGCCGGCATTACCCGGCCAATCACAAATGTGATCGCGGTTAGACCTATGAAGGTCAGGGACAAACTGCTAATAACGCCAATAATCTTGACCAGATTCGACGGCAGGGCCAGCCCTGGTCCTGCCGTCTTCTGGCCGCTAGTGGCGGATTGATCCATCCAGCGGGTTCTGCTACTTCTTGTTTATATTACGGTAAAACACAAGGTCAAAGTTTGAACCCGAGACAAATCCCTTCAGGCTTTTACGTCGTGCGACCTGCTCATTTTGCTGAAACATAATGACAAAAGGGCCTTTCTTTTGCAGCATTGCCTGTAGCTCAAGATACTGCTGCTTGCGCTTGTCGAGGTCGAGTTCATTGCGCGCCTTTACCGCAAGTGCATTACTGGCATCGTCCGCCCAGGCATTACGCCAGGCCAGCACGCCGGTGAGTTTTGCTTCCAGGCGATTATCCGGATTATGCGCGAAGGCATCGGCGTTGGAATGTGGATCGACGTAGTCCGGGGACCAGCGGGCGAGGATAATGTCATGCTCGCGGGCGCGATATTTCGGCCACAGGGTCTTGCCTTCCAGGGTGACGATATTGGCTTTGATGCCGCCCTTTGCGAGGTTGGCCTGCACCGCCTGTGCAATCTCCGGGAATGGAGAATTGGTCAGGGTATGAATGGTGAGTTCAAAGCCATCAGCGTGGCCGGCCTGTGCCAGCAGAGACCTGGCTTTAGCCACATCCTGACTGTACGGGATGGTTTCCAGCGAGGCCCAGAGACCGGCTGGCCAGAATGCCTGGTGCACGACAAATTGTCCGGCGAGGAATGAGTTGGCCATACTGTCGTAGTCAACCAGATAGCGCAGTGCCTGCATTACCTTGTCTTTACCCAGTATCGGGTGGCCTGCATTGGCAGCCATGTAGACGATGGTACCCTTCGGATAACCGTCGATAGCGATGTCGGAATTGCCTTGTATACCCTTGACCTGATCGGGGGTGAGGTTACGCGCCATATCGACGTCGGCTTTTTCCAGCAGCAGCCTTTGCGAAGAGGGTTCAGAAACGTGACGCAGGATAACCCGTTTCATTCCCGGTACACCGTGACGGTAACTGGTATTGGCCTCGAGGGTAACGAGCTCGTTTGCCTTCCAGGTTTTAAGGCTGAAGGCGCCGGATCCGGCACTTTTCGACTTCAGCCAGTCGTAACCCAGATCGCCATCCTGCTCATGGCTCATGACCAGTTTCTTATCGACCACGGAAGCAACACCGGCGGACATGGCGTTGAGTACCAGCCCCGGGGAGAAGTCTTCGGTGATGGTAATCTGTACATGATTGCCATCGGTGGCCTTGACCAGGCCGTCCACGTTTTCCGCGGTCCAGCCGAACTGGGTGATGATAAAAGCCGGAGTCTTGTTCAGCTTCACTACCCGCTGCAGGGACCATGCCACATCCTCGGCTCGTACCGGGTTGCCGGAGTGAAACTTCAGGCCCGAACGAATCTTAAAAGTGATGACTTTGCCATTATTAGTGATGTTCCAGCTCTCGGCCACGCCGCCAACCAGGGTTTGCAGGTCTTCGGGTTCGAACATCATGATTCGATCATAAATATTGGCGATGATCTCACCGGTGGTGAGCTCGAACACTTCGGCCGGATCCATGGTGATGATATCGGCAATGTCCTTGGCCATAACAAAGGTATTACCCGGCGTTGCTGCCTGCACTGAACCCATGCCAAACATAGCCAGGGTGGTAAAGGTTAAAAGAATTTTTTTTAGTTTTATCACTACGACCTCCTCGATTTTTATGTCGTTTGTTTAATTATTTATAATAACAACCCGCAAACAGGCGGGAAGGGAGAAAAATAGTACCATAAATGAAATGGCGTAGTAGAAATAGTCCCGTGCCTCGCGCTGGTTCGATTAAATTTAGCCTGTCCCAAAGCGCAACTTTTTTAGCGCTGGAACCTGAATTTTCGTCGTTAGTTGGGAAAATATGCATCCAAATAAAGGGGTCAGCAGATATTTCGGGCAATACAACAGGCGGTTAATGCGGCACAATATCCGCCTCTATGAAAAACAATCTGCCGCAGAATCACTAGCAATGGACAAAGGTCGCATCGACTGGTTTGAAGATATCGATAGCGTTGTATCTCAACCCTTAAATTTTAAAGCCAAACTGGCGATTGGTGAGGCTGCCTATACCTCGCTGAAACTAAAAAATGCAGTGGTTCAGGCCTGGGATGTTGCGGGGGTGGCTACCACAGCGGCAGTAGTAACAAAATCTTCGATGGTGGCAACCACTTTTTTTGCGCCCACCGGGTTTCTGGCTGCGCTAGGAATCGGTACCGCTGTAACCCCAATCGGCTGGGTGATAGCCGCCGGCGTAGTGACCGGTGGTGCCTGGATGGGAGTCACCCGATACCTTAAAAAAGTATCGGCCAGTCGGGTAACCGTGATCCCGAATTTCATCAATACGCCGCTTGACGTGCTGGCGCTCGGATTATTCGATTTGCTTGCGCCACTGGCGCTGAAGGTAGCTGAATTCGAGGGGCGTATCCATGCTGCTGAACGAAAACTCATCTATGACTACTTTATAAAAGAATGGGGCTACGATGCGAAATTTGTGGTGGAAGGTATCAACTACACCGAATCCCAACTCAATGAGTTTTCAGTTGAGAAATTAGCGCAAACACTGGTTAAATTTACCCGGCAGAATCCAGACTGTAACTTCGATATGATGGCACAGGAAATCCTCGGTTTTCTGAGAAACACTGCCGAAGCTGGCGGCAGGATAGAAGTCCATGAAGTGATGGCAATCAAAAATATTGAAGCCATTTTTGACTCGGCCCGCGAGTTTTCTTTTAACAAAAACCTGTGGGGAAGCTGGAGGTTTATCAAACACAAAGTGGGCAATATTTTTATCAGAAGTAAGTCTGCAAAAAACGACTAGAAAATCCTGGCGATATGCGTGCTGACAATTTTAGCTGAGAAAAATACAGACTTAAAATCTGCCAGAGTGTCGCTTTTAAGGTAAACAATTCAAGCGAGTAATATGATGTCGAAACACCCGAACCTGGAATCTTTTGCTGGGGAGGCAAAAGCCGCACCACTTGATGGTATTCGAGTGCTCGATCTGACCAATGTTTTGTCCGGCCCATTTTGTTGTCATCAGTTAGCCTTGCTTGGCGCAGATGTGATCAAGGTCGAAATTCCAGGCAGCGGTGATTTAGCACGGCAGTTAGGCGCCGACCCTGAACTGAATGAAAAGCTTATGGGAGTGTCATTTCTGGCTCAGAACACCGGTAAGCGCTCAATCACGATTAATCTAAAATCAGAGTCTGGAAAGACTGTACTCAAGCGCCTTGTCGAAACAGCCGACGTGCTGGTTGAGAATTTTCGTCCTGGGGTGATGGATCGGCTCGGGGTAGGCTATTCTGAATTGAAGAAAATCAGGCCAAACCTGATTTATTGTGCAATTTCGGGATTTGGTCAGGATGGGCCTCTTAGGGATCTTCCAGCTTACGATCAAATCATCCAGGGAATGTCGGGTGTTATGAGCATTACCGGTTCACCCGACACCGCGCCCTACCGGGTTGGTTATCCAATAGCTGATACCATCGGTGGTTTGACAGCTGCATTTACAATTGCAGCAGCTCTTGCTGACCCGTCCAGTAATCGAGGACGTTTGATAGACGTTTCGATGCTCGAATCAACCATTGCTACCATGGGCTGGGTTGTCTCCAATTATCTGGTGGCCGGGAAAATACCGCAACCTGCCGGCAATGACAATTTTACCGCCAGCCCATCTGGTACCTTCCAAACCGGTGATGGTCTTATCAACATCGCGGCCAATAAACAGGAGCATTTTGAAGCGCTGTGCCGGATAGTGGATCGAGCGGATATTATTACCGACAAGCGCTTTAGCGATAGACAGTCGAGACTCAATAATCGAAGCCAGTTGACGGCAATTCTCGAGGATGCGCTAGCATTGAAATCGGCAGTTGAATGGCAAACCCTTTTCAACGTTGCCGGTATACCAGTCGGCGAAGTTATGGGCGTAGCCGATGCATTAAACCATCCACAGATTGCCGACCGCGGCATGATTGCACACTTTGAAAATTCACCGGGAGTTGGCAGGGATATTTATATAGCTCGTACCGGTGTGAAGATAGATGGCAAAGCCCCAAAAACCGATACGCCGCCCCCGACCCTTGGCCAGAATACCGATGCGATTCTTTTGGAGCTTGGTTACGGGGATGCAGAAATCGCACTATTGCGAGAGGAAAACGCTATATGACCTATGACCCTGAAGATAAAACAGCGAACAAGGTTGAAGATTGGTGGAGCACGAAAATTATTGAGATGAAGCCGGGAGAGATTCGTTATCGAGGATATGCGATCGAAGAACTTATCGGTAATGTGGGTTTCGCAGAAATGATCTGGTTGCTGACACGCGCTGAATTACCCACAAGGGGTCAGGCTGAACTGTTAGAGATTGCGCTGGTGTCGGCTGTTGATCATGGACCACAGGCACCAGGTATAGCCATTGCCAGAATGGCTGCGACATGTGGGGTTGGTCTCAACAATGCATTGGCCTCGGGTATTAACGCACTGGGTGATGTGCACGGAGGGGCTGGCGAGCAGGCTGTCGATTTCTATCTCAAAATCCGTTCAGAGATGAATGCTGAAGAAAATCTCGAAACCACCGTCGAACGGGTCCTGCACGCATTTTTTGCTAATGGGGAGAAATATATTCCAGGTTTTGGCCATCGCTTCCATCCGATCGATCCTCGTGCGCCGCGCCTGCTTGAGCTTACTGATCTGGCTGCTAATGCCGGTCACGTTAGCGGTGAGTTCGCAGCCATCGGCCGCGCGATTGAAGCAGGCCTTGAACGGCTTAAGGGGCGCCACATCCCAATGAATATCGATGGAGCGACAGCAGTTATTTATGCCGAATTGGGATTTCCGCCACCGCTTGCGCGTGGACTATTCTGCCTCTCTCGTTCCGTTGGTATTCTGGCCCATGCCTGGGAGCAGACACAACAGGGCGGGCGCAATAAGGGGCCTGTCCCACGCGACATGACCTGGACTTATACTGGCCATCCACCACGCAAATTAGATGATTAATAACTGCGCCTGGTAGTTCAATGTCTGATGACAATAGCTAGCCCGCATATTGCATGAAGGGAAAGAAGCTCAGGGGGAATATGGGAATATTCAACTACAGAGCTACCACCTTCGTACAATATTGTGGACCAGGTTGTCGAAATAGCAGGTTAAGGTATTAGTACCGCCGCACCAGTTAAGCGACCGCTACGCAAAGCTTCCAGTGCCTCATTTGCCTGCGCGAGAGGAAATTCTTCAATCCTGGTTTGAATCGGCACCTTCGGCGCCAGCTGCAGAAAATCAATCGCATCCTGCCGGGTCAGGTTTGCGACCGAGCGAAGAATGCGTTCCCCCCAGAGAATACTATACGCAAAGCTCGGTATATCTGACATGTGGATGCCGCCGCATACGACAACACCTCCCTTGCGTACAGCCCGTAGTGCGACCGGGATCAGCGCTCCAACAGGCGCAAATATGATCGCCGCGTCCAGCTCATGTGGTGGTACACGGTCGGAACCTCCTGCCCATATGGCGCCCATCTGAAGTGCAAATTCCTGCGCTGCTCGATCACCGGGACGCGTGAAGGCATAGACTTCTCGGTTCTGATGCCGGGCCACCTGGGTAACGATATGTGCTGCTGCCCCAAATCCATATATTCCAATCCGAGCGGAGTTTTTACCCGTCATCGACAAAGATCGATATCCTATCAAACCAGCACACAACAACGGCGCCAGTTCGGCATCCGAGTATTCATCACCAGTGGGAAAGCAAAAGCGCGCGTCGGCGACGGTTACATCGGCATAACCGCCGTCGATCTGGTATCCGGTAAAGCCCGGCTTATCGCACAGATTTTCCGCGCCGGACTGGCAATATGAGCAACATCCACAGGTATGGCCTAACCAGGGAATACCGACCCGTTCGCCCAATTTGAAGCGATCGACACCCTCGCCTAGGCCGCTCACTGTTCCGACAATTTCGTGCCCTGGAATGATTGGCAGTTTCGGTTGCGGAAGGTCTCCATCGACAACATGCAAATCGGTACGGCAAACTCCGCAGGCAGATACCTTGACCAGAACCTCCCCCGGGCCGGGTACAGGATCGGATTTTTCCAGGAGTTGAAGTGGCTCTCCTACTCGTTTGAGAACCATGGCTCTCATGGGTTCCACCCCCTAATTATTGAAACTGCAAATGTAAAGATTAGCATATTAGCCAATGCCGGGGCTTTGTTGCTTAGACTATTGACTGGAGTTTTTGCCGGTTATCCCGGCTGTTAATACAAATCGCATTGCTTCATCGGTATTCATCTTGCAGGGGGTGATTTTGCTACGTGGAATCAATAATGTAAAACCACCAATCATGTAGCTCATCGGTATATATACCAGAACACTCTCCGCTTTGCGAAACGATTCGGGCAGGCGAGATTCTTCCTCCTGGGTGACAAAACCAATCATTTCCATGTTATTGATGTCGACTATCACGACCTGTCCAAGACCCTCTTTCTTCGGCGTAAAAAAATCAAATAGATCGCGCATCACACGATATATCGTCTTGATTAATGGTAGTTTGTAGAGAATTTGCTCACCAAATGCGAACAACTGTCGAATAAAGATAGCCTTCATCATTAGGCCAACAACAAATACGAAGACCAGACCAGCGATCATTCCCAGCCCTGGAAAATAAATTGCCCCCGGCAACAACCAGCGTAAGGCGCCCCCCATGACCTGTTCGGAAGAAACCGCCAGCCAGAACAGCAGGTATATCGTCAGAACCACGGGTAACAAAGTGATAAAACCAGTGAGCAAGGTGGTACCGATAGATTTGAACATGGCCGGGGGTTCCCAAATTACATTAGTGAAATTCTACCAGTATTATGGTTGACTCTGATCAGAGTTTCCCTAATCTTTGAATTGCTTCAATAATGCCTTGAAAGCTATCCCCGGCTTTACCGCTGGTATGGCGTGCGCGTATATAATCATGCACCAGGCCCAGCTCGTTGTGCCAGACCGCGTCGACCCCGGAGTCCTTGAGTTTCTCCACGTATAGCTTTGAGTCGTCGCGTAGCGGATCGATATCCGCGGAAAAAGCATGGGTTGGTGGTAAGCCGCTGAAATCTTTCGCAAGCAGTGGATAAAACTCCGGATCATCCATTGGTAACACGCCGTTGTTACAGCGTATAGCCCGATAAAAGCGAATATCTGCGGCGCTGAGTAAGGGTGCATTTGCGTTCGTGGTGTAGGATTCCAGATCGAGCAGGTCGCCACCTAGCGTAGGGTAAATCAATACTTGTCCGGCAGGTATTTTGGCGGATTTCTGCAAACGGTGGGAGAGTGCTGCGGCGAGATTAGCCCCGGCGGACACACCGACGATAATAGAATTTGCCTGCCAGGTTTGCAGATAGGCATCGACTACATCGTCCAGATGCACCGGGTATAAATACTCGGGGGCTAATCGATAATCGATTGAGACGGTATTTAGACCAGTCGCGGCGCAAAGCTCGGCACAGATATCATCGTGCGAATCGAGACCGCCAAGAATAAAACCACCACCATGTATAAAAACAATCTGCGTATTCGTGATTGGGTTATGAGTATCGTAGTGGTATCGGCGAATATTAATATCACCGTGCCTGCCGTTAACCGTTTCATCGACCGCTTCGACCCTGTCAGGATAGCGGTGAAAAAAATAGCGGCAGGACTCGTCGTAACTTTGCCGTTGTTGTTCGATACTGCTGTCGGTTGACAGGTTACTCGATGCGCGTAACGAGATTTCGATGAAAGCCTCGATCTCGGGGTCGAGGTTGAATGTTTCTAATTGATTAGCAGGCATTGGAAAAGGTGGAGTGCTTACACATAGTTCGCGACTTCGATTAAATTCGAGTCGGGATCTCGAAAATAAAACGATACGATGGCTCCCTGTGCGCCGGTTCTATCGACCGGGCCCTCGATAATTTTTACACCCTGATTTTGAATATGCTTTATAGCTTCGTCTAGCGGTGTTTTGGTAATAAAGCACAAATCACCCGAGCCGGGTGTGGGTGATTCGGCCCTGGGTTCGAACTCTTTGCCATATTGGTGCAGATTTATTTTCTGAGAACCGAATTTCAGTGCGGTTCTGCCCTCGCCGAAAGTTTCAACATCCATGCCGAGAGCCGTCTGATAGAAGACCACCGTCGCTTCGATATCACGGACGGTTAAAACAATATGGTCTATGCGGCTGATTTTCATCAATAAATCATATCAATATTGAGATTTTATTATCAGGAATTAATTTGAACCCTCGATCACGCCGTAGGGTCGCATTCATTCGACCGTCTGGGCTAGGAGTTTGTCAGTCTCCGTCAGCTACCCCGCGTCGTCGCCAGGCAGCAATTTTCTC
>CBDUSZ010000072.1:0-13592 GCA_965370015.1 uncultured bacterium
AGCGCGCATAGCCAATTCTATTTACGCCAGATTACCCGAAGAATGCACCTTTAGAAGCACCCAGCTTTAATATCGTAGATATATCGGTATGATATAACGGCCTCAACAACTAGACCCAAATATGGATTCGACAGCTTTAATCAAGGTAGAAAATCTGTCCCGCTATTACCAGAAAAATTGCGCCATCAAACAGTTAAGCTTTACTCTGCAAGCGGGCGAAGTGCTCGGGTTTCTCGGTCCCAACGGCGCCGGAAAATCCACTACCATGCAAGTTATTACTGGTAATCTCGCCCCCAGTGAGGGTCGCGTAAAGATAAATGGTTTCGATATCATTGAATCCCCGCGTCAGGCCAAGCAACATATCGGTTACCTGCCAGAACATCCACCGATATATCGCGAGTTAACCGTCGATGAATATCTTAAATACTGTGCGAAATTGCGTGGAGTCGAGTCCCGCTCACTAGCCAGTGCGCTGGCCCAGTGCAAATCTCACTGCGGATTAAACCAGGTAGGTCGTCGCCTGATCGCTAATTTATCCAAAGGGTATCAACAACGCGTTGGCATCGCCCAGGCCATTATTCATAATCCACCAGTGGTGATTCTGGATGAACCAACGGTAGGACTCGATCCTATTCAAATCCGCGAAATCCGCAACCTGATCAGGACTCTGGGCGCTGAACGTAGTGTTATCCTGTCAACTCATATTCTCTCCGAAGTACAGGCCACCTGCGACCGCGTGCTGATTATTCGTGAAGCCAGTTTAATATATAGCGCGTCAATCGAGGATCTCGAAAATCACAGCAAAAAGCACAGTATAATGGTGGCCTTGAAACAACCACCTTCGCTAGATCACCTCGAAGCAATCGATCATGTCGAACAGGTCGAAGTTATAGACAGCAATCGATTTCGCCTGAATTTCGGTTTAGATTCACCCGCAGAATCCCTGGTAAAGCAGTCAATAGAGCAAAACTGGGGACTATTCGAATTGATACCCGAACATGCCTCCCTGGAAGACCTGTTCATAGAACTCACGCAAGATAAGACCGCCGATATTGAAAGCACAGGTGTAGAAGGATGATATTCACTATCGCAAGACGCGAAATCACCACCATGTTTCTGTCCCCCCTGGCCTGGGTTATTCTGGGGGTGATCCAGATTGTTCTCGGTTATATGTTTCTCTCCCTGTTGGACAATTATGCTATTTTGCAACCGCAACTACTGCGCCTGGAAAACACACCTGGCGTCACCGATATCGTCGTTGCACCCCTGTTCCAGCTTGCCGCTATCATTTTGTTGATGATCATGCCTTTGATCACTATGCGCTCCTTCGCCGAAGAAAAACGCAACAAAACACTGTGCCTGCTAGTCTCGTCGCCACTGAGCATGACCGAAATTGTGCTGGGAAAATTCCTCGGCCTGTTCCTGTTTGTATTGATCCTCGTCAGCCTGTTGATGCTGATGCCATTATCACTTTACGCGGGTGCCGATTTGGATACCGGCAAACTGATATCGATTTATCTTTCCATGCTGTTGTTACTCGGATCTTTCGCCGCAATCGGGTTATATTTATCGAGCCTCACGGACAACCAGACCATTGCCGCAGTAAGTACCTTTGGCGCCCTGTTAATGTTATGGATTATTGATTGGGTCGGCGAATCCATCGGCGACAGTCAAGGCGTCGCTGCTTATCTTTCTATATTGAAGCATCATCAGAGTATGCTCGAAGGAGCATTTGATTCCAGCGACCTGGCTTATTACTTAATATTAATAACCACCTTTCTGGGATTAACCATTCGCCAACTGGACCGGGAGCGCCTGCTGTGATGATCGATTCGCGTTTACGCTGGCAATTCCGCTTACAATCGAGCCTGTTTGTCGTGCTATTCCTCGCGCTCATGGGCTCACTCGCCTGGCTCAGCCAGCTCAATCCGTTGATCATCGACCTTAGCGCCAATCAGCGTAATAGCCTGTCGGCAGAAACTATCCGCCTGCTCAAATCACTTCAAAGCCCACTTCAGATAACAATTTTTATCTCGCCGATTAACGAAAATCGCGAAGCGCTCGAGCGTCTGTTCAAACGCTATCAACACCAGCAACCACTGGTGGAGTTTCGCAGTGTTAACCCCGACCTGACTCCCGATTTATTGCGACAACACGATATACGCTTCGATGGCGAAACCCTGATCGAATATCAGGGCCGCAGTGAAAAAATCAGCAAGGTTAGTGAAGCGAGCGTCACGAATGCGATTCAACGCCTGGTCCGCCAGGGTGAGCGCTGGCTGGTATTTTTGCAGGGCCACGGTGAGCGCAACCCATATAGTGAACGTAATCACGATTTTAGTGAATTTGCCACCCGGCTCGCCAGCAACGGCTATACGATTGAAAACCTGACACTCACCCAATCCAACAGCATCCCCAGTAATACCGACGTGCTGGTAATCGCCAGTCCACAGGTTGCGCTATTGCCCGGGGAGACCGAATTGATAGAGGACTATCTCCAGCAAGGCGGCAACCTGCTGTGGCTAGCCGATACCGGGCAGACTCGCGACAGCATGGAGCTCATCGCAGACAGGTTAGCAATAGAATTTTTACCCGGTGTAATTGTCGACCCAGGCACCCGCCTACTCGGCCTCAACCGGATTGATTTCGCACTGGTCACCAACTATCCGCGCCACTCCATCACCCGCGGTATAGACAGCTTATCGCTGTTTCCACAAGCGCAGGCACTAGAGTTTAATGGTGCAGGTGAATTTTGGCAGCAACGCAGTTTTCTGTTGAGTAGCGACGCTAGCTGGAATGAAACCGGAGAGATGGCGGCGGAAATTTCTTACGGCGACAACGATGACGAAACCCGCGGGCCACTCAATATTGGCATCACTTTAACTGCCAGCCATGAAACCGAAGACAATACACTATTCGAGCAACGCGTCGTCATAGTCGGCGATGCTGATTTTATCTCGAACCGCTATCTGGGTAATGGCAGCAATCTGGAACTCGGCCTCAACCTGCTCAACTGGTTGAGCCACGATGACAATCTCATTGCCATCAGCCCACGTACCGCGCCCGATACCCGGCTCAAACTATCGCAAATGCAACAAATTATTATTGCCTTTAGCTTTTTACTATTGCTGCCGCTGTCGCTGTTTGGCAGCGGATTGGCCATCTGGCTAAAGCGCCGTAATCGCTAGTCGTGCGGTTCAAAATGCTATCCAGGCGCTGGCTGATCAATATTCTGTTAATTGTATTGATCAGCATATTTATTTATGTCGGCAATCAAAGCGGGAATCAGCCTAAAAACAGTATCACCAGGCTAAATCCTGGAGATATCCACACTGTCATTATCGAAACCGCCGATAGTAACTTAGTCCTGCGCAAACCAGGCACCCAGTGGCAATTCAAACAACCGCTGCAATGGCCTGCTAATAACATAACTCTGGAGCGATTAATTAGTATCGCAAAGACTGAACCAGACTCCAGGCTGGATGTTGCAGAGATTGACCTGGCAACGCTTGGGCTGAAATCTCCGCAAACTATACTTACCCTCAACGACACCCGCATTGTTTTTGGCACAACTAATAATATTGGTGGACGACGCTATATCATGATTGGTTCGACGGTTTACCTGCTGCCCGACATACACCTGCATTTTATCAGTCAGGGCATTAGCGGATTGATTGACCGGCACCTGATACCACGGTCACTCGCGCTGAAGTCACTTAAGCTAGTCGAATTGAGCCTGAGCAAAAACAGCAATGGCATCTGGCAAGGCGAGGCTCAGGCAGCACAATTGAATGCGCTTGTAAATAACTGGCAAACTCTGCCCGCTGGCCGTATAAAAAACTATGACAGGTCTAAAGCACCCATACAGAAAATGCTTGCAACACTGGAAAACGGAAGTGAAATAAATTTCTTTTTAATCGCTACTACACCGGAAATCATCATCGCGCGTCCAGACCTCGGCGTACAATATCATTTTGCCGAAAAGCAGTATTATGAATTATTGTCGATTGCCAAATAATATCTCTGGATTCCTGCTGATCCCTTTACTGCTGACCGCACCCGGCGCACCTGCAGACGAACACCAGTTACCCAAATTCGAACTGGGTATATCTATGGCGGTACTTAATTTACCGCATTATCGTGGTTCCGCAGGCTCAACCAGCTACCTGCTACCGTTACCCTATCTGAAGTACCGTGGCGAACGATTCAAAATAGACAACGGCGTTGAGGGAATACTGCCCATTTCGGAAGATTTAATCCTCTCGATCAGTGGCAATGCATCCGTTCCAGTGAATGGCGACAGCCCTGAGCGTGAGGGCATGGAGGAGCTTAAAGGCAGCATTGAAGTAGGTCCTTCGCTCGATTACCGTTTATATCGCGCCGAACGCAGCAGCCTGTGGTTAGAGTTGCCGCTCAGGTTCGGATACACCTTCGAGAGCAATCCACAAGCCATAGGCCGGGTATTTCATCCCCGACTGGCATGGGACAAGCCTTACCGTAACAAAGGTGACTGGAAATTACGTCTGGCTGCGGGCCCGATGTTTGCGAGCAGGCAATATCACGATTACTACTATTCGGTCGACCCAGGCGACGCTTTACCAACCAGGCTCACGTATCAAGCCGAGGCCGGATATAGCGGCCTGCGCGCTGATTTTACCTATAGCAAACGATTCGATGAATACTGGTTTGGTGGTTTTATCCGCTACGACAACCTGAATGGCTCGGTCATCGAAAACAGTTCGCTGGTATCCGATACTTCCACGTGGATGGCCGGTATTGCCTTTACCTGGGTATTTATTAAACGCTAATGCCTGAATTACCCGAAGTCGAAACTACCGTGCGGGGGATTGCACCTTATGTGCGCAATCAGAAAATCGAGCGTTTTATCGTACGCAATCACCAGTTGCGCTGGCCGGTTGCAATGGAAACCGCGAACCTGCAAGGACGGCGCATCAAAACCGTAACCCGGCGCGCGAAATACATCTTGATGCAACTTGATGAAGGTACTTTGATCTGGCACCTGGGCATGTCAGGCAGCATGAAAATCCAACCTGTCGGTACTCCAGCCGAAATTCACGAACACGTGGAGGTGCAGTTAGCATCGGGACAGGCGCTCAAGTTTCGCGACCCCAGGCGCTTCGGTGCCCTGCTTTACACGGCATCCGATCCGCTTGAACATCGCCTGCTCAAAAAACTCGGTCCCGAGCCTCTGTCGGATGACTTCGACGCCAACCACTTATTTTGCGCTTGTCGCAAGCGTAGCGCATCGATTAAATCAGTCATTATGGATAGCCACCGGGTCGTCGGAGTGGGCAATATTTATGCCAGCGAAGCCCTGTTTTTAGCTGGCATAAATCCGGCGCGCGCAGCCGGGGGTATCAGCAAAAAACGAATTGGGCAGTTAGTAGAAACGATTAAACATACACTGCAGGCGGCGATTCGACAGGGTGGCACTAGCCTGCAAGATTTCACCCAGATTGACGGCAAACCAGGCTACTTCGGCCAGCAACTCAATGTCTATGGGAAAAAACAGGGTTGTCCAGTTTGCGCAACGGCGATTAAAAAAATCATTCAGGGGCAACGATCCTCTTACTTTTGTCCCAGGTGCCAGACATGAGGGTATCAGCTGCAGAGCTACCTGGCCTGCTTGAACCCCATTTCTTTAATAAATGGGTATTAGAAGAAATCACCGAGTTTATCCTTGCGCTTGAACCGCAATGGCAGGACTACGTGCTCGACTGGGTACTTTCGGTAGTGAAAATACAACCTGAAATCGCCTACCAGTACGCGCTCAAAGCCGGGCAGGCACTCGAGCATCTGGGCGGCGATGGCACCGAACGCTGGCTGCAATCTTCGCTCGATGTCTATTTTGCCGAGGGGCTGTATCCGGCTGTTCAGGTGATCAAAAACCTGCATCAGTTTATTCAACGCGACCGACAACAACAACGTGGTCTGGCACTTAGCGAAATAACAGGCATTTTGCAGAATTTTCTTTGCGGTCTCGGCGGTCGTTCACTCAACATCCATCCCGGCGAGTACTATTACACCGACACCGAAAAAGTGTTTCTACCCGAAATAGTTGATCGATTCGAGCTGGAGTCAGACAATTTCGCTTATTATAAGGCGCTTGCAGTGCATCTATGGGCCCAAACCCGCTACGGCACCTGGCGAATCGATGTCGCCCAACAGTTACCTGCCGGAGCAAATTATCTCGCCGCCTTTCATTATCTTGAAACCATTCGCCTGGATGCCTGTATCAGCAGAGACTATCCCGGCCTCTGGCGGCAGATGCAGTATTTGCATACCTTGTCCGATTGCCAAATTCCTCGGAATAAATCATGGCAGGCAATAGTCGATCACTTATCGCAGACGCAGGCAAGCGTCGAAGACTCGATTAAACTATTGAGTAAAATCGGCGAGCAACCTCTGCCGAATCCTCTTAGTTACCAGGGGACGATGTTTCCCGATCGCGTGCAACAGGTCAAAATGGAACGCCTGGCGCGTGAGAAAAATCTGTTTCGCCTGGCGCTGGCGAAAATTGCCGACGATCTCGGCAAGCTAGAAGATGGTGTACCTGCCGAGGACTTCCCTGCTAATACGAAAATAGAAACAGGCCCACGTTTCAATTTGAATCCAACCAACGATAATCTGCGCGATCAGGGGTTCGAATTTGATTTACAGTTTGACGGCATCTCGATACCTACCGCGGATGTGTCTACCAACCTGATAGCTTAAATCATCCAGGATCTGGGCGAGATACCGCCCGATTACCTGGTCGCCGCAGGCTCGGGTAGTTACCATGCATCGCTGGTGGCACAGGAAAACGATGCCGACGACGTGTGGAAAGGCACCTACCACGAAAAGGGTGCTTATTTATACGACGAGTGGGACTACACGCGCCACGCCCACCGTAAAAACTGGTGTGCCCTGCGCGAAAGAGAAATTATCCCCGACTATAACTCCCAGTTTGTCACCGACACCCTGCACAAATACAGCGGCCACATCATATCGTTGCGCCGCACTTTCGAAGCCTTACGCGACGAACACAAAACTCTGAAAAAGCAGCCCGATGGCGAAAACCTCGACATCGACGCCCTCGTCGAGGCCATTGCAGACAGGCGCAGCGGCATGGAAATGACTTCACGAATTTATCGTAAATCGATGCGTGCGCAGCGTAATATCGTAGTCGTGTTTATGGTCGATATGAGCGGATCGACCAAAGGCTGGATCAACACGGCACAACGCGAGGCCTTGCTGTTATTGTCCGAAGCCCTGCAAACACTGGATGATCGATATGCAATATATGGGTTTTCGGGGATGACGCGAAAGCGTTGCGAACTTTTTAAGATTAAAACCTTCGAAGAACCCTACGACGCAGAAATCAAAGCGCGCATCGCGGCCATCCAGCCACAGGACTACACCAGAATGGGGGTCACCATTCGCCACCTTAGTAATTTGCTCGAAAGCGTTAACGCCAGGACCAAACTACTCATCACTTTGTCAGACGGTAAACCCGATGACTACGACAGTTACCACGGTGAATACGGTATCGAAGATACACGCATGGCCCTGTTTGAAGCTCGCCAACGCGGTATTCATCCATTTTGTATCACCATCGACGAACAGGCGCGAGATTATTTGCCTCACATGTATGGCGATTCCAACTATGTTGTGATTGACGACATCCAGAAACTTCCCTACCGCATTTCGGATATATATCGTGGCCTGACGAGTTGAACGGATTATATACGTGGAACTTTAAATGCCCGGGTAATCCGTTTATGGTGCAATTATCGAAGTATATTGCACCAAATTAGACATCGGGATTAGTCGAACTGGCGTCTGTACAGATTTTGAATTACAGTTAGTTTAAGCCGCCTGCTGGTTCAGATCGTTCTCGAAATCGGGACGGCCATGACGCACGGCAGTTTCAATATCACTACGCGCAATGCTCAGCTCTCTGAGCTCCCTGTCAGTATAGCTTTTCAATTCACCGATCACGCGCTTGATTTCCCTCTCACTGGCAACTTCTTCAGGTGACTGACGCCAGGGCCATGCGCTTACACCAACACGGAGGGCCGCGTAAGAATAACCCTTGTCTTCAACCCACTCCTGGCCCATGGTTAAAAGTGTAGAATTTACCCTTGCCTTTGCCGTACTTTCGAAAAAATGTTGCATTGATTTAATAGTCTTAGAGATAGTAATCATAAATACTTTCCTTTATGCTGATTGGAGTCGTTATCGCAGTTCGCCCGAACTGTTTCCCGATACGCCAGATGTCTCTAATACTAGTAGCGACTGAGCCTCGTAACAAACGAGTAATTATTAACCGTCAGTTAAGAGTCGCTTATCCAAATATCCCAATGATCGAGAATTTACCATTTAGCGCCCTACGTGTATTCGAGTGTGCTGCCCGACATCTGAGTTTCAAGCGTGCAGCGCAAGAACTTTTTATTACTCCCGCAGCAGTAAGCCAGCAAATTAAAACATTAGAGCATCAGCTTGGAATAAAGTTGTTCAACCGGCTTAATCGGGGCCTCTCGCTTACCGACGAAGCAGCTATCGGTCTGGCTGCCCTGATTGAGGGATTTGAAAACATAAGCGATTCAGTCCACCGTATGCGGAGCGCCAGCAAAAACTCAATAGTGACAGTCTGGATGGCACCTTCTTTTGCCGCAAAATGGTTAATCCCGCGTTTGCATCGTTTTTCCCGGGCTCACCCGGGCATAGATTTGAACATATCCGCGAGTCGCAATTTAATAGATTCGAGCTCGACGAAAAACACAATTCCTACAGAAAACTTTCGCCGCGACAATGTCGATATCGCCATACGCTTTGGTAAAGGTAACTACCCAGGTTGCCGTGTAGATAAACTTTTCTCAATCTCGGCCATCCCCCTTTGCAGCCCGGAGCTGTTGGAAGGCGAGCACCCTTTGCGTACGCCAGAAGATTTGCGTTTTCATACCCTGCTCCACGACGATACCATGTACGAGGGTCGACCCGACTGGGCGACCTGGCTTAAAGCGGCAGCGGTGAGTAACGTCGACTCATCTCATGGCGTACATTTCAATCATGTTAGCCTCGCGCTCACAGCGGCTGTAGAAGGGCAGGGAGTGGTGCTCAGTATGAAAGCGCTCGCCTCGGATGATATCGCAGCTGGCCGACTGGTCATTCCTTTTAATATCGGTATACCGCTCAAATACGCTTATTATGTTATTACTCTGGAAGAATCTGCCAACCATCCACTTACCGACGCGTTCCGAGACTGGTTGATAGAAGAGGCGAACTCGGAAGAACAATTTTAGCAATGAATATTCGATTAAATCGGGCACGGAATTAGCTGATCACCACAGTATTCACCCTGGTTCACATAACTGAGATCATATTTTGAAGATTAAAAAAAATCCCGCTACGTCAGCCACCTGGCCCGTTAAATCCTGGCGTGTTGGTCGGCATCGCCACACAACTCGACGGGGTTGAAAACTACACCGGTCGTGCCGCCCCAGGCGTGGTAACTTAGGAGACGATGGCTATGCATTCGTTAACCCAGACAGCAATCTGGCAGACCCTGGTGGATCATCAGCGTTCGATGGAAAATATTCACCTGCGTGATCTGTTCCACAACGACCCGCAACGTTACAGTAAATTTTCGCTGCAGCTCGGTAATCTATTCCTCGATTATTCCAAAAATCGTATCAATGACGAAACTTTAAACCTGCTGTTAAAGCTTGCACGCGAAACCCAGGTCGAGTCATTGCGCGATGCAATGTTCGCCGCTGAAGCCGTCAATCTCACCGAGCAGCGGGCATCGTTACACTGGGCTTTGCGCAACCGCAGCAATAGTTCAGTTTTAATCAATGGCGCCAATGTGATGCCGACTGTTAACGCTGTTCTTGCGCAAATGCGCCGGTTTAGCGACGCAGTGCGAAGTGGTAACTGGAAAGGCTATAACGGCAAACGAATTCGTGATGTGGTCAGTATCGGCATCGGTGGATCCGACCTCGGGCCACTGATGGTGTGCGAGGCACTCAAACCCTACCAACATGCTGAACTCAGGATGCATTTCGTCTCCAACGTCGACGGCACACATATCAGCGAGACGCTTAAACACCTGCGCGCGGAATCCACCCTGTTCGTCATCGCCTCAAAATCATTTACCACTCAGGATACGCTGACCAACGCGCACAGTGCGCGCGCATGGTTTATGTCCAGGGTTGGCGATGAAAGCGCTATCGCCCAACACTTTGTCGCGATCTCGAGCAATACTGAAATGGTCGCCAAGTTCGGTATCGACAGCGCCAACAGTTTCGAGATATGGGACTGGGTGGGTGGCCGCTATTCACTGTGGTCGGCCATCGGCTTACCGATCGCGTTAGCCTTCGGCATGGAGCGATTCGAAGAATTGTTAACCGGCGCACACGACATGGACCAGCATTTCAAGAATGCGCCACTGGAAAAAAACATGCCGGTGCTGCTCGCGCTACTGGGCATCTGGTACCACAATTTGTTTCACGCCGAAACCCATGTTATCGCCCCTTACGACCAGTATTTGCACCGTTTTCCAGCTTTTTTGCAACAACTCGATATGGAGAGTAACGGCAAATCGGTTAGCCGCGACGGTGACGCCATCTGCGACTATACCACCGGGCCGATAGTCTGGGGCGAACCCGGCACCAATGGCCAGCATGCGTTCTTTCAGCTACTGCATCAGGGCACGCGGTTGGTGCCAGCAGATTTTTTAGTACCGATGGAAACCCATAATCCGCTCGGCAATCACCATACTCTGTTACTGGCAAATTGCTTTGCTCAAACTGAGGCACTGATGCGCGGCAAGACTGAAGCAGAAGCACGCACCGAACTCTTCGCCCAGGGCTTACACGATGGAGCGCTGGAGCGGTTACTACCACATCAGGTACTTGAGGGTAACCGACCAACCAATACGCTAGTGTTTCGGCAGCTCGATCCACACACGCTAGGCATGCTGATCGCGCTCTACGAGCACAAGGTGTTGGTGCAGGGAGCGATCTGGAATATCAATTCATTTGACCAGTGGGGCGTCGAGCTCGGTAAGCAACTCGCCAGTACAATCTCCGACGATTTGCTAAACAACACCGAAACTACGACCCATGACGCATCTACCAACGGTTTGATAAACCACGCAAAACGTACCCTCGGCAACCTTAAATAATGACTCACATTTTGATCATCGCGGCAGAAAACGACGCCCTCACGGCGGTAAGGTCGGTGCCATCGGCGATGTAGCCCACGAAGTGCTCAGGCGCTGGCGAAACGCGAGACTCCAGGTCGATAATAGCTCGGCGCCTGGTGAGGTTGTTTAAAGGGTCCGAGGTCAGGGCCGGTATTCAAATAAATACGATATAATCTTCACCCTGGTTAACTTAAATCCAGCAAGCGTACAAACCGGTTTAAAAATATTTATTTGCAGCAATCGAGCACTAATTTCCATAAATATGTCTAATGTGTCTGTAGTTAGCCTGTGGAGCAAAACGATGCAATCCAAATTACCTTACAATCCATTAATTATCTTTGTAGTACTGATATTTATCGCATTTAGTGCAAATGCCGATGAACCAGTGAGCAAGAGTTTCCTCACTGGTGTTGCTATTGGCGGGCACGACAGCGTCGCTTACCACAGGCTCGGTAACAGTGAACCACACCGGGCCATCGAGGGTAACAGGACCTGGGAAGTCGAATGGAAAGGTGCTAACTGGTTGTTCTCTAGCGAGGCCGATCGAGATTTATTTGCCGCTAACCCAGAGCGGTTTTCACCCGCCTACAATGGTTTTTGCGCCAATGCGCTCAGCCTCGGAGAGGGTCTGATCAAAACCGATGGCAGCCACTGGCAAATCTTCGATGACCGACTGTATACCTTCTACGCGGCACGCGGTCGCGATCGCTGGCTTGCCGGTGACTTTACGAAATACAAAATGGTAGCCGATAAGGCCTGGGAGGAAATCATCGGCGGGTAGCTTTGTGCAGAATTGCAGCGATTCCTAAACACAATAAAAAAGGAGGTTCAGAAATCTGATCCTCCTTTATTCTACAGCGAAGCGAGGGCCGCTTCTTGTGTTACAGTATCTCGGACCTGTTTAACGAGCTACGATAACATCCTCAAATGCCCGCGCGATCACGCGATATCCCGCATTGGTGGGATGGACATTCAGACCGGCATTGTGACGTTCTATCAGCAATAGCCCTTTTTGCCCGTTAAATTTACTATTAACATCAGCGACCGGCACACCGAAATAAGCTGAAACATCAGCAATAATCGAATTAAATATCGCTATAATCTGATCGGACTCCTGGATAGACGGAATCGAATAATAATTGCTGATATAAATATCGGTATCAGGAAGTTTTGTTGTTAATTTGTAAAGTGTTTCGTACAGGTTGGCGCTAAAACTTTCAAAAACTGTATAGGGGTCAGCTCCCGCTAAAATACTCAGAATATCATTGCCGCCGACCGTAAGCGTAATCACTGAAGGTGGAAAAGCTTCTATAGCCTGAGGAACCTGATTGTTCAATACATGTGCACTGGTGGCCCCCGGAACCGCGGCATTCGCGAAATACATGTTTGAAATGGTATCGAACACCCCGCCCCGATAGAGCAAATAGGGATATCCCTGTGTTACCGGAATCGCTCCAAAACCCGCGGCAATGCTATCACCCAGGGCCAGATAACGCGTATTTCCATCGTCTACCCAGGGTATTTCAGCCCGGGTTACAGTAGAAATAGCGAAAACAAACAAGATTACAAACGGTGTTAGATATTTCTTATACATGACATCCTTCCTATTTGGATAGTTTCACAAGAGCGTTTAGACTTGCAATGCGCAGAATAAATTGCAAGGATATTAATAAAAGTTATGTGAGCATTAACGTTAAGTATAGTATTTTTATACTTTTCGCTGTTTGGAGGGATATGTCTTGCCGCAAGTGCACTCGCTATTTGTCGCGCTCAAAAATGAGCTAAAGTCCAAAGGCCTGACCTATCTTGATGTCGCCAACCATCTTGAACTGACAGAGGCGTCGGTTAAACGTATATTTTCGCAGGAAGATATTTCTCTCAAACGCCTGGATAGCATTTGTCAAATGCTGGAAATAGATCTGTCACATTTAACCCGGACTAACCTCTCAGATTCACGAGCACTGGCAGAGTTAACTGAAACCCAGGAACTAGAGATTGTTTCTGACGAACGACAGCTCGCCGCCTCGTTTCTGGTACTCAATGGCTGGACCTACGATGAACTACTGAAGTACTTCGACTTTAGCGAATCAGAATTAATCCAGAGGCTGGCCAAACTTGATAAACTCAATCTAATCGAATTATTGCCGAAAAACCGAATTAAACTGCGTGTCGCACCAAATTTTACCTGGCGCAAGAATGGTCCTATTCAAAAGTTTTTTGTTACCCACTTCCAGGGTCCATTCATGCAAAGCCAGTTTAATAAGGATAACGAATTCCTGCGCTTCCTGTCCGGCATGTATTCGCCTCTAACCTGTTCAATCATACTAAAAAAACTAACTGATCTGGCCACAGAAATTGATCAACTCGATCAACAGGACAGGAA
>CBDUSZ010000073.1:0-13584 GCA_965370015.1 uncultured bacterium
CGATCTATGAAGAAACCATGCCGGGCGTTTACTACAACACGGCCGCGGTGATTGATGCCGATGGTAGCTATCTTGGCAAATATAGTAAGACTCATATTCCCCAGGTCGCCGGATTTTGGGAAAAGTTCTTTTTCAAACCAGGTGCTTCAAACTGGCCTGTTTTCGATACCGCCTATGCAAAGCTTGGCCTTTATATCTGTTACGACAGGCACTTTCCAGAAGGATGGCGGGCGCTAACTCTGCACGGCGCAGAGATTATCTACAATCCGTCGGCGACCGTCGCTGGTTTATCGCAATATCTATGGGAGCTGGAGCAGCCTGCCGCAGCCGCGGCCAACGGAATTTATATCGGCGCTATCAATCGTGTTGGTACCGAAGCACCGTGGAATATTGGCGAGTTTTACGGTTCTAGCTATTTTGTCAATCCACGCGGTGAGATTATTGCCCAGGCGAGCGCCGACAAGGACGAGCTGCTAGTCACAGAGCTGGATATGGAGATGGTTCGCGAAATACGAAATAGCTGGCAATTTTTGCGTGATCGTCGACCCGAAACCTATTCCCCCCTGGTCGAGTTATAAGTCGATATTTAGTATTCCCTAATTAAGTAATCCATAGCAGAGGAAAGCTCCATGTCTATTCTGATTAAAGGCGGTACCGTTGTTAATGCCGAAAGTTCGGTCCGGGCCGACGTCTATTGCGCTGATGGCAAAATTTTACAGGTTGGTGAAAATCTGGATGTGCCGGCCGGTGCCGAAGTTATCGATGCCGGCGGCCAATATGTCATGCCAGGTGGCATTGATCCCCACACCCATATGCAATTGCCATTTATGGGTACTGTTGCCAGTGAAGATTTTTATACCGGTACTGCCGCAGGTCTCGCCGGGGGTACTACCTGTATTATCGATTTTGTCATCCCTGCACCGCAACAAAATTTAATGGAGGCGTTTCATCAGTGGAGCGAATGGGCGGAAAAGTCTGTTTCTGACTATAGCTTCCACGTCGCGGTTACCTGGTGGGATGACAGCGTACACGAAGACATGGGTACCCTGGTAAGCGACCACGGGGTTAACAGCTTCAAGCATTTCATGGCCTACAAGGGCGCGATAATGGCCGACGACGAAATTCTGGTAAATAGTTTCAGCCGCGCACTGGAACTGGGCGCCATTCCTACCGTACATGCGGAAAATGGCGAACTGGTTTTTCAGTTACAACGCAAGATGAAGGAAATGGGTATCACCGGTCCAGAAGGACATCCGCTGTCACGCCCCCCCGAGGTTGAGGCCGAAGCTGCCCAGCGCGCAATTCGGATCGCCCAGGCGCTGGATGTGCCAGTCTATCTGGTACATGTCTCTACTAAAGAAGCGTTGCAAAGTATCACCAACGCACGCAGCGAAGGGCAAAGAGTTTTTGGTGAAGTGCTAGCCGGTCACCTGTTAGTTGACGACTCGGTTTATTTGGACAAGGACTGGGATCGGGCTGCAGCCCATGTGATGAGTCCGCCGTTTCGGCCCAAAGAACATCAGGAAGCGCTATGGCGTGGTTTGCAATCGGGTAATCTGCAAACAACCGCGACCGATCATTGCTGTTTTTGCACGGATCAAAAAGCTGCCGGCCGTGAAGATTTTTCGATTATTCCAAACGGTACCGCAGGTATTGAAAACCGTATGGAAGTATTGTGGCACACGGGTGTCAGTACGGGTCGTTTGACGATGAATGAATTTGTCAAAGTTACTTCTACCAACGCCGCGCAGATATTTAATATTTACCCGCGCAAGGGTGCGGTAGCAGTTGGCGCTGATGCCGACCTGGTGGTTTGGGACCCGGCGGGTAATAAAACTATTTCTGCAAAAACCCACCATCAAAATATCGACTTCAACATCTTTGAAGGGATGCAGGTGACTGGCATTCCCTCGCACACCCTAAGCCATGGCAAGCTGGTTTACAAATCGGGTGAGTTAATGGTTGAGCGTGGCGCGGGCCGATACGTCAAGCGCCCGCCTTTTGCTGCTTATTACGATTCGGTTAACAAGCGTCGAGCGCAAAAGCAACCGACTGCTGTCGTGCGCTAATGTTAATAAGCCGGGCTGTATAGTTATATTGGGCTTGTCGCGCAAACCAGCGATCAAGCCCTGGGTGAAAAAAATAAGCGGAGAAAACCAGATGAGTACGAATACCAGTGCAGCTGTTCAAGATGATATGGGTTCAGCGAAGAAACTCGCTGTAAATGGAGAACGTCTGTGGGACAGTTTGATGCAAATGGCCAAAATTGGCGCGACCCCAAAAGGCGGTTGCTGCCGGCTCGCGTTGACTGACCTGGATAAGCAAAGCCGCAATTTATTCGTACACTGGTGCGAGGAAGCGGGTTGCTCGATCAAGATCGATAAAATGGGCAATATTTTTGCCCGTCGTGAAGGCACCGACCCTGGTCTTGCGCCGGTGTTAACCGGCAGTCACCTCGACACCCAGCCAACCGGTGGGCGTTTCGACGGTGTATACGGCGTGCTAACCGGGCTGGAAGTAATTCGCTCGCTGAATGATATGAATATCCAGACGCGCCATTCAATTGAGGCCTGTGTCTGGACCAATGAAGAGGGGTCTCGTTTTGCGCCGGCAATGGTTGCATCCGGCGTATTTGGCGGTGTATTCGATCTCGACTACGGGTTGACGCGAGCTGACCCAGATGGTCTGACCATGGGAGAAGAGCTTCAGCGTATCGGTTATGCCGGCGTAGAAGAAGTTGGCAGGCGCGACGTACACGCCTATTTTGAGGCGCATATTGAGCAGGGGCCCATCCTCGAAATCGAGGAAAAGACGATTGGCATTGTCACCGATGCACAGGGGCAACGCTGGTACGAGGTGACGCTAACTGGTGTTGAGTCGCACGCGGGACCAACGCCAATGGATCAGCGAAAAGATGCATTGTTAGCGGCCGCGAAAATTATTCAGCTGGTTAACCGGGTCGGCCTGGATAACGCACCGCTTGCCTGTGCGACGGTTGGTATGCTCGACGTCTACCCCAATTCACGCAATGTCATTCCTGGCCGCGTTGCTTTCACAATCGACTTTCGTCATCCAGACGACGCGGTTTTGGAAAAAATGGATCGGCTCATGCGCGAGGGCGTGGACGAGATTGTTGCGCGGGTTGGGCTCGAATGTGAACTTGAGCAGATTTTTTATTACGCCCCGATCGCTTTCGATGAAAGCTGCGTGGCCGCGGTGCGTGCAGGCAGTGAGGCTCACGGCTATTCGTCGCGCGAGATAGTATCAGGTGCGGGACATGATGCCTGTTACCTCGCCGGTGTCGCACCGACCTCGATGGTGTTTATTCCCTGCATCGATGGTATTAGTCATAACGAAGTGGAAGACGTTAAGCCCGAATGGATTACCGCAGGGGCGAATGTCATCCTGGCTGCTGTTGTGGAGAAAGCAGTAGTTGATTGACCGGCATCTTCGACACCAATACAGCAAGTTCTGTTGAATTTAATGTTCCATCAAAATCAGCCCAGGAGGCCAAAATGAGTGAAGTACAATCCGCTGCTGAAGCGGTGGATATTAGATCCGCCCGGCTGAATGCGGATGAATACGCGCGCAACTTCGGTGATATGCATCCGCCGCTTGGCCCGACGGCAGCGTTGGTCGAGGCTGACCGCTGTTATTTTTGTTACGACGCGCCCTGTACCACTGCCTGCCCCACTGGAATTGATGTCGCGGGTTTTATTCGGATGATTAAAGCGGGTAATAATTTCGGCGCCGCTCGACTTATCCTGCAGGAAAATATCATCGGCGGCAGTTGCGCCCGCGTCTGTCCAACCGAGACCCTGTGTGAAGAGGCCTGTGTGCGCAACGATCAGGATCAACGCCCGGTGAGCATTGGCCTGCTGCAGCGACACGCCGTCGATGCGGCAATATCTGCCGGTAAACAATTCTTTCAGCGCGAACCTGATTCCGGCAAGCGCGTGGCTATCGTCGGTGCAGGGCCTGCCAGCCTGGCGTGTGCCCACGGCCTCGCGCGCCAGGGCCACGCGGTAACCATTTTCGAAGCACGCGAAAAAGGTGGCGGTCTTAACGAATATGGCCTGGCTGCCTACAAGATGCTGGATAATTTTGCCAGCCATGAAATCGAGTACATTGTCGCAATAGGCGGTATAGATATCCGTTACGGCCAGCGACTGGGCGACGACTTCGACCTCGCAGGTTTACACAGAGACTACGACGCTGTATTTCTTGGCATGGGGCTAGGTGGCGTCAATGATCTGGGCCTGGCCGACGAAGAGGTGGACGGGGTAATGAATGCTGTCGATTACATTGCGCGCTTACGCCAGAGTGAAAATCTTGCCGATTTGCCGGTGGGCCAACGAGTCGTGGTAATCGGTGGTGGTATGACAGCCATCGATATCGCTACTCAGATTCGACTATTGGGCGCTGACGAAGTGACGCTGGTTTACCGGCGTGGCCAGGAAGCGATGAAAGCGAGTGCAGAGGAACAGGAGTTTACCCAGGTGAAAGGCGTCAAAATTCGCTACAACGCGATGCCACACAAGCTTCAAATCAGCGAAGGTCACCTTCGTGAAGTCGAGTTTGAGCATACCCGGAGCGATGCTAATGGTCGTTTAGAGGGCACCGGTGAATACTTCAGTCTACCCGCTGATATGTTGTTTAAAGCTATTGGTCAGACTTTCGCAGCGACAGCCAGTAGCGCTCTCGAACTGGAGAATGGGCGTATCCGCGTCGATGCAAACAGGAAAACCTCGCTTGCAGGCGTCTGGGCGGGCGGAGACTGTGTTGGTGATGGCGAGGATCTGACTGTTGCGGCGGCCCAGGATGGAAAATTGGCGGCAAATTCGATTAACCAGTACCTGCGTCATTGAAGCAGGGAGGATTAACACATGGCAAATTTAACCTCCAATTTCATCGGCATTCAGTCACCCAATCCTTTCTGGCTTGCTTCTGCACCGCCTACCGATAAAGCTTATAACGTGATCCGTGCGTTTGAGGCGGGCTGGGGTGGCGTCGTATGGAAAACCCTCGGTGAGGATGGCCCACCGCTGGTGAATGTCAACGGTCCGCGTTACGGTGCCTGGCACTCTGGTGACAGACGTTTGATGGGTTTTAACAATATCGAGCTGATTACAGATCGCCCGTTGGATATCAATCTTCGCGAGATCACCCAGGTTAAGAAAGACTGGCCTGACAGGGCTATGGTGGTGTCGCTGATGGTGCCATGCGAGGAACAGGCCTGGAAGGATATTTTACTCAAGGTCGAAGATACCGGTGCCGATGGCGTGGAACTTAATTTTGGCTGTCCACACGGTATGTCCGAGCGCGGTATGGGTGCAGCCGTTGGCCAGGTACCCGAATACGTGGAAATGGTGACGCGTTGGTGCAAGCAATATTCGACACTGCCGGTGATCGTCAAACTGACGCCTAACATCACTGATATCCGTCAGTCAGCCCGCGCGGCGCAAAGCGGAGGTGCCGATGCAGTGTCGATGATTAATACTATCAACTCGATCATATCGGTGGATCTGGATACTTTTTCAATTAACCCGTCAACCGGCGGTAAAGGCACCCACGGTGGATACTGCGGTCCGGCAGTAAAGCCGATCGCTTTGAACATGGTTGCCGAAGTGGCACGTGATGAACAAACCCGGGGTTTGCCGATATCGGGTATCGGTGGAATCACCACCTGGCATGATGCAATCGATTTTATCGCGCTGGGCGCGGGGAATGTGCAAGTGTGCACAGCCGCGATGACCTATGGTTTCAAGATCGTCGATGAGATGATCGCCGGGCTCAGCGATTTCATGGACAGCAAGGGGATACAATCGATTGATGAAATTGTTGGTAAGGCAGTGAAACAGCTAACTGACTGGCAATATCTGGATCTCAACTACATTGTGAAAGCGCAGATCGATCAGGATAGCTGTATCAAATGTGGTCGTTGCCATATTGTCTGCGAAGATACTTCTCACCAGGCGATTAGCCAGGAAAAACATGGTTTACGCCATTTCGAAGTCATCGATAAAGAATGCGTGGGATGCAATTTGTGCGTTAGCGTTTGTCCGGTCGAGAACTGCATTACGTTGCGCGAATTGTCTGCCGGTGAAGTTGATCCTCGTACTGGTGATCCAGTATCGGATCAGTATGCTAACTGGACCACGCATGCTAATAATCCGATGCGATCAAATTGAGGCCTGGGATTAAAGAAGTAAGGGTGACCGTGCTTAGCTGATTGCTCGTACCTGTATTGCAATACTGATTAAATTTTTTAAAAAACCGGAGGTATATATGACTACTAATAGTAGCACCGTGGAAATCGGTGAGTTTGTCGAGTTAAACGCGCAGGAAGATGTCACTTCTAGCCCGCGATACAATGATGATATTGCACCTACGCGTGTTAACCAGCGGACCTGGAAAACCAGACACATAGCCGCGCTCTGGGTGGGTATGTCAATTTGTGTGCCCACCTACACGTTGGGTGGTGTACTCACGGCGTATTTTGGATTATCTGTGAGTGAGGCGCTGTGGGCGATTTTTCTTGCCAACGTCATAGTATTGATTCCACTGGTGTTAAATGCCTATCCTGGCACCAAGTACGGCATCCCATTTCCAGTCGTATTACGATCATCGTTTGGAATTATCGGATCCAATGTGCCTTGTCTTATCCGTGCATTAATTGCCTGCGGCTGGTTCGGTATTCAGACGATGTTTGGCGGCCTGGCAATTCATTTACTTTTTTCAGCTCTGTCCGATGGCTGGGCAAGCCTCGGCGGTACTGGCGAAGTAATCGGTTTTTTCATCTTCTGGGTGCTAAACCTATGGGTTGTAATCAGGGGTTCTGAATCGATCAAACACCTCGAGACATTCGCTGCACCGCTGTTGCTACTGGTAGGCTTCGGCTTGATAGTCTGGGCTTACCCACAGGCTTCGATAACGGAATTGCTGGCCCAGGCTCCGAATCGACCTGAAGGTGCATCTGTCTGGGGCTACTTCTTTGGTGGACTCACGGCTATGGTAGGTTTTTGGGCGACATTGTCACTCAATATTCCCGATTTCAGCCGCTTTGCCGACTCGCAGAAAAGTCAGATTAAAGGTCAAATCATCGGGTTGCCGGTTACCATGTTCCTGTTCGCAGCGCTGGGTGTGATTCTCACCGCGGCATCACCACAGCTGGTCGGTGAAACCGTTTCTGATCCTATTACCCTGATTGGCAAAATCGATAGTACGTTCTGGGTAATTATCTCGATGCTGATAATCATCCTCGCAACACTGTCTACCAATACCGCCGCTAATATTGTCTCACCCACCAATGATTTCCAGAATATAGCGCCGAAAATGATCAGCAATACGCGTGGTGTAATCATCACCGGTGTGATTGGCGTGCTGTTAATGGGTTGGGAGTTACTCAGAAAGCTGGAGTGGATTGTTTCCGATGTGAGTGTTGAGGGGATGTATTCGAACTGGCTATTAGGTTATTCAAGCCTGCTTGGACCGATTGCCGGAATCATGATTGTCGACTACTTCCTGATTAAGCGACAGCGGTTAGACCTGGCCGGACTGTATAAGGACGATGGCCCATATCCGGCCTGGAATGTCAGTGGTTTTGTAGCATTCCTGGTACCGGTCGGCCTGACCCTGATAGCGGTCACCACCGGTGCCCTGGGCTGGTTTTACAGCTACGGCTGGTTTACCGGTTCGGCTCTCGGTGCCCTGATTTACTACGTGATGAATATGAAGGCAATCGATCAATCGGCAGTCACTTCGACGGCTTAAATTGTTGTTTCAAATATTTAGAAGAAGTCCACCATCTGGTGCTGGTAACTAGATGGTGGCTTTAAGCGTAATTCTTTTTACAATACTGGCGATTTTCGCGGGCGGAATGTTGCCAGTACAGGGTGTGGTTAATAGCCAGCTTGGGCGGGTACTCGACAATGTTGTACTTGCCACCCTGATTTCGTTTATGGTTGGCTCGTTGACGCTGCTAGTGGTGTTCTTGTTGCGCAATAACTGGTCAGCCGGAGGTAGTCTGCAAGGGCTGCGGGATGTGCCGCCGGTGTTGTATATTGGCGGTGTTTTAGGCGCAATCTACGTCACTGCGGTCGCGGCACTGATCCCGAAAATAGGTGTCGCCAACACGATGATAGCAGTGATATTAGGCCAGGTTTTGTTATCCTTATTGCTCGATCATCTTGGCCTGTTTGGCATTGAAGTTCGAGAGATTGGATGGTTGCGAATATTGGGTGCTAGCCTGGTGGTATCGGGCCTGGTGCTGGTGGTTAGGTTTTGAAATTATTGCCTTGTTGGCCGAAACTGGGTTTGCAAAATAGCAGTTACTATATCGATAGAGATCGAAAAGCCAGGTCGGTCGCAAGCGCTAGCGAAATAATGACCATTTTGCTTAGTCCGATTGCGAGGACGCAGCATTCGCGCATAATACTTGACTAGCCAGACAGCCCTATGTAGCCTGATTCTGCCCGCATCGACAGGATTTATTGATACCAAATCAAGCCGATTATTCGGGGTTACAAAAATATATATAACGGAAAAAATTATCGAAGCAGTGTTCGAATTATTCATTAAAAATTGAGGAGAGCAGTATGAATGAAGCAGGAGTTTGTTCATTCACCAATTGATCAGAGGCTCCCTAAATAATATTAATAGTTCATGCGCCTTTGTTTGGCCAGGCGTCACCTAAAGAGCCTTCAAATTCATTATAAACATATCAATATGGGAGAGTATGATGTCGTCAAAAATATCTCGTCGGTCGTTCAACAAGTTATCTGCAGCCTGTGTCGGGGCCCTCGGTCTGGGCGTATTTCCAGCTTTCGCCGGTAGCATTAAGGTAGCTGGTATTTACACCCAGCCAATCCAGCAAAAGTGGGATGCACGGTTGCATCTGGGGCTATTAGCGGCGAAATCTGCTGGTGGGATTGAATATGTTTTTTCCGAAAAAGTCGCTAACACGGATTATATTCGTGTGCTGCGTGAGTATTGTGAAAGTGGTGTTAAGCTGATCGTCGGCGAAGCCTTCGGTATCTCGAAAGAAGCACGCAAAGTAGCCGATGAATATCCCGATGTCGCCTTCCTGATGGGCGACCCGTTTGCGCCACACGGATCGAATTTTTCGGTGTTCGACAACTACATTCACGAGCCCTGTTATCTAATGGGGATTCTGGCCGGATCCATGACCAAATCCAACAAGCTGGGGATGGTTGGCGGATACCCGATTGGCGAAGTGAATCGATTGTTTCATGCCTTCATCAACGGCGCAAAATCGGTTAACCCTAAAGTCGAGGTGAAGGTCACCTTTATTGGTTCCTGGTACGATCCACCGAAGGCAAAAGAAGCTGCATTTGCCCAGGTTGAGGCGGGTGTCGATGTGCTTTATGCCGAGCGCGCCGGGGTGGTTGATGCGGCGAGAGACAAGGGCATCATCGCATTCGGCAACGTGAATGATATGAACAAGGAAGAAAATGGTGCCAATGTAGTTGTTACTTCTGCCTTGTGGCACATGGAGGAGGCCATCGCGCATGCCATTTCACGGGTTAAGTCAGGCACCTTTGCAGCCGAGAATTACAAGGATTGGACGATGATGCAAAAAGGTGGCGCAAGTCTCGCACCTTACTATGAGTTCGAGAGTCGTATCCCGGCAGACGCCAAAGCCAGGGTTGAAAAGCTAAAGGCCGACATTCTCAATGGTTCTTTTACAGTAGAAATCATAGACTCGGAACCAAAATCCTCGTTCTAGGCAAGGTAATACCGCAGCGTTAGTTGACCATGCCGACACTGTCGTTCAAGCAGGTAACGAAGCGCTTTGGATCGCTGATCGCCAATGACAGCGTTACGCTGTCATTGGGCGAGAGCGAAATAATGGCCCTACTCGGAGAAAATGGCGCGGGCAAAACCACCCTGATGAATATTCTATTCGGCCACTACGTAGCCGATGAGGGGTCGATAGAAGTCGATGGCAAGACGCTGCCGCCGGGTTCTACCGAGGCCGCCATAGAGGCCGGCATCGGCATGGTTCACCAACATTTCACCCTGGCCGATAATTTAACGGTGATCGAAAATATTGTTCTAGGCACGGAAAGCCTGTGGTCCTGGCGCCAGGACCTGGCAGCAGCGAGGCGCAAGCTGGTTGAATTGGCGCAAGGCTATTCGCTTGCCATTGATCCAGATGCCCTGGTAGCTGATCTTTCAGTGGGTGAGCGACAGCGGGTAGAGATTATGAAAGCGCTGTACCGCGATGCCCGCATTCTAATTCTCGATGAGCCAACCGCCGTTCTCACACCACAGGAGACGGATAACCTGTTTGCTACGCTCAGATCGCTGACTGACCAGGGTTTATCCGTCATTTTCATTTCTCACAAGCTGCACGAAATTCTTGCGATCAGCGACCATATAGCGGTTTTACGTCGTGGCAAAATTGTTGGTACGATTGAAACCAGTAATGCAGATCGCAACGGACTTGCCGAGTTGATGGTGGGCAAGGCTGTCACAAGACCAAAGTTGTTGACCATGCAGGCCGGCTCCCCGGTACTGAATATCAACCAGCTTAACGCCCGCAGTGCAGATGGTTTGCCACTGTTGGTCGATGTCAATTTAACCGTTCACGCCCATGAAATTATAGGGGTTGCCGGTGTTGCGGGGAACGGGCAAGTGGCTTTGGCCGCGGTTTTATCCGGGTTAAACAGAAATTATTCCGGCCAGCTTGAATTACATGGCAAAACGCTGGTTGGCTCCGGCCCATCGGAATTTGTCGCACGTGGTATCGGGCGCATCCCTGAAGACCGCCATGCTCACGGTATGATTGGTGACATGGATATCTGGGAAAATCTGATCAGTGAGGATTTGCGCGCTCCCGCGGTTTCAAAATGGAAAGTGATTATTAACAAAAAAGCCGCGATCAAGCGGGCCGAACGCTTAATCGAACGCTTTGACGTGCGTTGCGAGGGTGCGTTGGCACAAACCAAACTCTTATCCGGCGGTAATATTCAAAAACTCATCCTCGCCCGGGCGCTGTCACCTGAACCCGATTTCATATTGGCAAACCAGCCGGTGAGAGGTCTTGACGAGGGCTCTATAGCTTATGTGCATTCGCAATTGTTCGAGGCCCGCAAACGTGGTGCCGGTATATTGCTTATCTCAGAAGATCTCGATGAACTGATGTCGTTGTGTGACCGTATCGCGGTGATTTACCAGGGGCGTCTGAGTGAGGCCCTGCCTGCATCGGCACGAAGCTTGACCGAATTAGGCTTGATGATGGCCGGTCAATCCGAGCAGGCGCCTGCTGGCGTCGGCTCGATATCGAACGCGGTGGGCGAAGGCGAAATCCATGCAGATTGAAGTACGCCAACATACCTCTTTGCTACGCGCCGGGCTGGCACCAGTCACTGCCATTGCTGCCACGCTAGTGCTTTGCTCGGGATTGATTTTGTGGGCCGGGGTTCCTGTTCTCGATGCTTATGCCTTGCTCTTCAAGGGCGCATTTGGATCAGCATTTGCACTGAAGGAAACTGTTACGCGATCGATCCCGTTAATATTAACCGGGCTCGCAGTCGCTGTAGCTTTCCGCTCGAAATTTTACAATATCGGTGCCGAGGGCCAGCTTTATGCCGGTGCCCTGGCCACGGTTTATTTTGGTACCGGCCTGATTAATCTACCCGCATTCGTGATGGTGCCATTGCTTGTGATGGTTGGTGCGCTGGCAGGCGGTGCATTGTTACTGGTTTCGGTTTTATTGAAAACCCGCTTGAAGGTTGACGAGGTGGTCACTACGCTACTGCTCAATTTCGTCGTGCTTTTGGTGGTTAGTTACCTGATCGAGGGGCCCTGGCGTGATCCACAGGCACTTGGCTGGCCGCAAACCGCCTCCATTATTGATGAAGGTGTACTACCCGCGCTGCTGGCAAAGGGCAGACTGCATGCTGGCCTGGTAGTGGCGTTACTGGCGGCTGTTATTATCTGGGCGGTGATGCGCTTCACGGTACTGGGCTATGAAATTAAAGCGGTCGGCTTCAATGCGAAGGGGGCTGAATTTTCCGGCATCAATGTCAACAGAACAGTGGTCTATACGGCGCTGATTTCCGGTGGCCTGGCAGGCATTGCCGGGGTCAGCGAAGTGGCCGGTCTTAAGGGCTATTTGACCCTGGATTTGTCTCCCGGATTTGGTTATACCGGTGTTGCGGTGGCGATGTTGGCACAATTACATCCGCTGGCGGTTATTCCGGCGGCATTATTCCTGTCGGCGATCTACGTTGGTGCAGACTCGATGAGCCGGGCGGTTAATATTCCTACCTACATTGCCGATGTGCTGGTTGGTGTGTCGGTGCTCGCAATCCTCGTCAGTGTGATGTTAACGCGATACAGGATCAGGTGGCGTTGATGAGTGATTTACTCGATATTCTTCTCAATGCAGGTTTCTGGGCCGCTACGATACGGATTGTCAGCCCGTTGATTTTTGGTACATTGGGCGAACTTATTTGCGAGCGCGCCGGTGTGCTCAACCTGGGAATCGAAGGTATCATGACGGTGGGCGCGATGTCCGGCTGGATGTGGGTTTACCAGGGTGGTGATTTATGGGGAGGCGTTTTGTTCGCCGCCAGCATGGGCGCACTGTTTGGGCTGCTGCATGCCTCATTCACGGTTTATCTGGGTCTGTCGCAACACGTGACCGGAATCGGTATCACCCTTTTTGCCTCGTCGCTAAGTTATTTCGTCTACCGAATGTTACTCCCGGCGGCAACCACACCGCCCAAAATAGAACCTTTTCAAACTTTGCCAATTCCGCTTTTGTCCGATATTCCGATTATAGGCGAAGCGCTGTTCATGCAGTCGCCGCTAACCTATCTCGCACTGTTTTGTGTGCCGGTTGTCTGGTACGTGCTACACAAAACGCCGATCGGCCTGGCGGTGCGCATGGCCGGGGAAAACCCGCTGGCAGTCGAAGCCCAGGGCATTGACGTTCTCGCAGTGCGTACCGGCGCGGTAATGGTGGGCAGTGCCTTGATGGCAGTCGGAGGGGCTTTTATTACCATGTCCTGGTTCGATGCGTTTTATTTCGGCATGGTCAACGGTCGCGGCTGGATCTGTATTGCATTAGTTATTTTTGCTTCATGGAAGCCCGGCAAGGCGCTACTGGGGGCAATGCTGTTCGCCGGACTGGAGGCGATGCAGGTACGCGCGCAACAATCTGCCGGCGCTTTTATCCCCTACCAGTTTTTCCTCATGTTGCCCTATGTGATGTCGATCCTGGCGATGATAATTATGGCGCGACGCGCCAGCTATCCGCAGGCGCTGTTAGTGCCGTTTAGGCGCGGTGAACGAGTATAGGCGCCTAAAAATGCACTTTTTCCGTGATAGCCGCGTCAGCTCCGTGCGCAAATCCTCATGTATGTTATATACACTGCGGTTCTGTGCGCGGTGCTTCCTTGCTCTCACGGAAAAATTACTATTTTTAGAGGTACCAAGTAGAATTCAATAACTTGAGATGTAATCTTATGCTGAACGATATCGACAAAAGGTTTTTGCGCATGGCCTATGAAGAGGCACTGGCCGGTTTTGAAGAAGGTGGCTGTCCGATTG
>CBDUSZ010000074.1:0-13410 GCA_965370015.1 uncultured bacterium
ATTTATGTTTCGTAAGTATTAATCATTTTTCACAACTCTTAGGAGGAAATAACTATTTCTCATAAGTTCTAATCATTTTTCATAATAACGGCGATATTTAATCATTTTTTATGGATTTTGAATCGATACCATGACACTATGCAAGTTGTCCGATAAGCTAAATTCACAAAATTGCTCTAAAATAATTAAAATTCACAAATATTGAATATTCACCTCACAAATATATTGCCTGAAGCAAAAGCTAAGCCTGCAGGTTACATAGCGCTTATATCAAAGTATGAGCTAAAGGTACCATTGCCTAATTCAATATGCGCAATTGGAGAAAAGCATAAAAAGTATGAAAAAGACCAATGGCGGGTATTCACGCCGAGGCACAAGCCCGAGGATTCTCTTTATGGTCATCTGACCTTTGCATTTAAGCAGGAAGGTATCGATCTGGCGGTTCTCAAGGCGATTTTTTCTAGAGTCGATTCAGCGGCGATAGTCGATATAGTTCGGAGAGAACCTACTGGCGCATATAGCCGAAGAATTTGGTTTTTATACGAATGGCTGCTCGATTATAAGTTAGATTTACCAGATGCCAGCCAGGGAAATTATGTTTTCCTGGTCGATAAAAAAATTCAATATGAAGGCGCATCAAATCGCTCTCGGCGCCATAGGGTAAACAATAATTTACCAGGCCGACGAGGTTTTTGCCCGTTAATCAAGCGAACAAAAAGACTGGACCAATATATCGATCTAGACCTATCCCATAAAGCGGAAGAATATATCGGGACAACACATAAAGATCTGATAACTCGTGCGGCTGCTTTTTTATTACTCAAGGACTCCAGGGCCTCTTACGATATTGAAGGTGAATCACCACCACATAATCGAATCGCACGGTGGGCTAAAATCATTGGGCAAGCAGGTGATAGGCCCCTGAATTTCGACGAACTACAAAACTTGCAAAGTATTGTAATCGTAGATGATCGTTTCACCATGCCTGGCTATCGCAACGCGGGAGGGTTTGTTGGCGTGCATGATCGAACGACGGGGATGCCAATTCCAGATCATATTTCCGCACGCGCGGAAGACCGGCATGAATTATTGTCCGGCTTATTCGAAACCTATGAGATGCTCAAGCAAGCCCAGTATAATCCGGTCTTAATGGCTGCAGTGCTTGCGTTCGGGTTTGTTTTTATACATCCCTTTGAAGATGGAAATGGGCGTATTCATCGTTATCTGTTTCATCATATATTAGCCGAAACGTCATTTGTCCCAGCAGGGTTAGTGTTCCCTGTTTCTGCGGTCATCCTTGAAAGAATAAAGGAGTACAGGGAAGTTCTGGAAGCCTTTTCGAAACCTCGGCTTGAATTGATTGAATGGAATCCTACCAGCGATAACAATGTTCAGGTGACGAATGAAACAATTGATATGTACCGCTATTTCGACGCGACAAAGCAAGCCGAGTTTTTATTTTCATGCGTTGAAAAAACGGTCAATGAAACCTTACCCGAGGAAGTTAGATACCTGGAAAAACACGATCGACTTACGAACTTTATTAAGAGCCATATCGACATGCCGGATAAGATGGTTGACATGCTGATACGTTTTCTCGATCAGAACAATGGGGTTTTATCGAAACGTGCCAGGGATAAAGAATTTGTCAAACTAACGGGAAGCGAAGCACAGGCCATTGAGGTGAAATATGCGGAGTTTTTTCAGGACAACGACTAGCCTTACCGACTCCTGATTATCAAAGCTTTTGGGGTCGGGCCTTACATTACACATTTGAAAGCCATGAACCTACTCGCCTGGTTTTTTTAAGTCGATTAAAATCGCATAAAGAGCATGTGATCGTAAGACCTTTAAGGATTGAATTCACTAACAGTTTCGGTTGTTAGCGGATACTTGCATTGCCTATTTAGGCTGCCTGGTTGTACATAGCATCGATTCGTTCATTATTAATGGTCACCAATGTTAATTGAACAATATGCTTGTCGAGCCGCTGATGTTCGCATCTTGACGGTCTCCAGATACTAAAGCGGCGGCAGTAAGCTAATTTGACTGGTGGTATGGGTACGATTTAATCGCGTCGGTTCGGGTGGCCTGGACTTGTTAAAACCAGCTGTGAATACTGGCAAAAATACTATCGATGTTATCGTTAGGCAGTTGCGGAATACCTTCGCTAACGCGCAACCCAGTGCGTATCTGTAGCTGCCGCATCGGCGTGTATTCCCAGACGATGCTGCTGCGAACCCGTTCGTTTTCGCTTACATCAGTATCCGGATCGTGATTTTCCAGGGTCAATTTCAGATTGTGCCCTTTGCTAACTTCGTAGTTGACTTCGGCAAAGCTGACATCCTGATCTATTTCGGAGCTCGAGGATTTGTCCCGGATACGGTTAAATTCAAATAACCAATCCATGCCCCATAACCTCGCGGCGGCGAAAATATTCACCATTGCGCGGTCGTTTGTATCACCATCGTTGAGGTTGATACTCGAACCCAGGCGCCAGATTTCGGTAATATATTCGGCTCGTGTACTGAGTTGCTTGCCGGTATCGGTTTCGCTGCCGCCAGCGCTGCCATTGCTGAGCGCCAGTTGCGCACTCCAGTGATCGGTTTCGAGGCCGAATTCGACGCCATTGTCAGGTGTACTAAAATTGATGCCACTGACCCGGCGAATAAAGGCGCTATCGTCTTCGAGCCTGATGCCATAGGGCAAAAACATGCGCCCCGCTTTAAAATACCACTGTGCGCTTTCGGCCCAGTATAGTGACCAGGCTTCGCGGTTAACGCTGGCCGGGGCGAATTGCTGATCGAGGTAAAGCAGCAGACGCCCTGGAATCGCTTCTGCGCTGAGGTAAAGCGAAGCGCGCTCGGTTTCGAACTCCACCTCATTCGACTGTTGCGGAATACGCCGCGCATACAGGCTCGCGCGCAAATCGGCGCCCAGCCTCATATATCGATTGATTTGGGCTTTATCGTCGGCCTCCGCAGATTCAGCGGTGGCGGGCAAAATACTGCTGCCATAAATACTGCCGAAAGGGTTACGCAATCCGCCGCCGGTTGGATTGACGTGACAGGCCATACATTTCAAGCCGCTGCGCACGGCAAGATAGGGTTCAGCCAGTGACGGCGGGCAAGCCATCGCCAGCAGCATCAATAGTACTAGCGCTCTCATCAGAGTGTCGACCTAGTCATCCAACGCACCCCGATCGATCCAGAGGCGGATGACATCGATGGTATTCTGGCTGAGGAATTGACCGCCGATTGGCATGCGGTCACCCCGGGCGCCACCGAGGTTGTTACCTTCCAGTTTATCGATCAGAAAACTACTATTCGCGTTACCCGCGACCACGCGGATCTCGGGATCAAAAGGTCTCTGAATACCGACCAGATTAGATCGGGACTGGCCGTCTTCCAGGTTCAGGCTTCCGGCGGGTACTGTACCAAAATGGCAAGTGATACAAATAGCATCAAAAACACTAAGCTGTATCGATATCAGGCTTGGGCCCAGTGCGCCATTGTTTACCCAGTCGCGAATCGCCTGAATTTTATCTGCCGATAACGCTGGTAAATCAAGTGGCATACGGGTACCGGCGATGCCTTCTATTTTTCGCACCAGGTAACTATTATCCGCGTCGAGCGGGGCGATTATCTTTAATCCTGGAACCTGCGAACTGTCCTGATCATAGATGGCCGCGTAACTACTAGCTGTATCGAGGCGTAAGCCTAGTGGTGCGGTATTACCGGAATGACAGCCGGACAGGGCGCAGTTGGGGGTGAAAATGTTGGCCTGGATAGATACAAAGTCGGCACTCAGCGGTATCGGCTGTGAACCAGGCGTAATCGGATTACCGTTACTATCCAGCCCTTCGCCCGTACCTGGCTCGCAGGCGCTCAACTGCAGGCAGCCGACAAATAGGAATGCCCAAATTGTTTGTGTGTAATTCAACTCGGTTTTTTATTATAGGTAATGTTGTAGCCGGCCAGAACATACCGGCTACAACTTATTCCCGTTACTTAAGGTACTATTATCTGACCGCGAATTTCACCACCGGGGAATCCATTTGTCACCGAGTGCACGTTAATGTAGGTTTGGTCAGTCAAAATATAATCCATAATCGTTTGGGTAACTGGTGACTCCGTACTGGGTATTTCCCATAGTGCCGGATCTCCTCCATCCTTTGCATAATCGACAAGGACCCCCGCGTCGAAACCTGCAAGAGCGGGGCCGTGTATGTGTGCGAGATTGGCATTATCGAGCCCTGTATTAGTTACATTACCTCGCACTGAAAGGGTAGCAGTATTGATCGTCAGGAAACCAATTCCAGTATTTAGACTACCGGTAGGAGTTGTTACGTTTGCGCCGTTAAGCAATGTTCTGATAACCTGAAAATTGGCAGGTAGTATCTGACCTCTCAATTCACCCTTTGGATTCGCCTGGGTATGGACGTTGATATAGTAATCTGCATTCAACAACGCAGTCATTTGGGCGCTAGTGAGAATTGTAGCTGCAGGTACGGATACATCTGGAATAGTTGCGAAATCCAGCGTCACAACGGTACCACCGGCAATGCCGGCAAGACCAGTGTGTATATGTGCGTTACTAACCGGCGTAGAAAGACCCGTGTAGGAAATAGACCCCGACAGCGCCCCGGTCTCGCGATTCAAGATCAGCGTGCCGCTGCCTGTCGCCGCTGAATTAGGCGTAATAGCAGAAACTGAAAAATCGCCGAATAAAGTGATCGGTATATCCACACTACCGAGTGGCGCGGGATCACTGCTACTACTACAGCCGTAATTAATAAGGAACAGGAACAGGATGGGAACTAGTCTAGCTGTAATGACTTGCGGTTTCATGATGGTGTTCTCCTCGATTAATTATTTATCTTTAATTTGGCGTTACACAGTGCTGTATACAATCAGACCTGGTAAATAATCCGCGCCAAGAATAATTAATCCGCTTAGAGCATTATCACGTCCCCTGGGAAGGCCGCTGCGAGGTTATCCGCTGGCTTCAAAATCCGGTTCATAGCCAGGGGACCTCTGAATAAGTCATCCATGACATCTCAGAGGACGAAAAGAGAAAAATGTGATTTTCTCTTTTCTCACAAAATCAATGACTTCCAGTCATCGGTTTTGGCGGCACATCCCCCTACTGCTGAAAGCTCTGATCTAGTCGAACCTTTCCTGGCTATAGTGATAATTTCGGCGCAGTACTCAGTTGTGCCCCTATCGCCAGTTCGCGTAGATATTCCGAGTTGTCGTCGCCGGTCAACGCGTAGGATAAATCCCCCTGCTTCCAATAAATCACACCAAGGCCCTGTGCAGGCTGGTAATACAGCTGGAATTCCTCAACGTTTTTTTGTTCACTTTTTCGAATATACAAAGTGAAGCGGTTACCGGCCTGATTTTCGTACATAAACTGCGCCGCGGGTTTACCCGCATCGGGTAATAATCTGCCGCCCACCAGCGAAAGGCCAAATTCCGTCAGGTCGGGTGCTATCACCGCCGCCTGCAGGCGTTTGGATAACCAGGCGTTTAAATGCGCCACCTCGCTAGCCTTCACCTCTACCGCGTGCCTGCCCTCTGAGGTGAATACCGTGTGTGAGCTCAACGCGACCTGTGTTAGCGACTGGCGAAATTCGACCGGTTGCAGTCCCCTGCCCAAATAGCCTATAAAGATACCAAGCACTAGTGTTGCGGCAATGGCGTACAGATTCCAATAAGACGCCTTACTGACCGATTGCAACAATGTCTGCGGAATTGCTTCGCTGAGAATAGGGTCGAAGCCGAGATGCAGGCTGTAATTAATGTGACGATATTGTTCAATCCTGAGCGTAAGCTGTGGATCGTTTGCGGCGCAGGCGGAAATCCGGTCGGCCTCCTTTACCGACATTTCGCCATCGATATACCGATGGATGTCATATTCGCTAATATCTGTGTCTTTCATTTAATTCGCTTCAAGTTAATGGCAGATTTTCCTTCGATCATTGTTCGTAACTGCGCCCGACCTCGTGCCAGCCTCGAAGTCACGGTTCCAATGGGCAATTTCAGAATGCTCGCGACCTCGCTGTATCCAAGCTGCTCGAGGCCAACTAAGAGTACAACCTGTCGCTGATCATCGGGCAATTTCTGGATCGCGTCGCATACCTGTAAAAATTCGGCGTGAGCTTCGGCTGAATTACCGGCGCTATGCCGCGCTGAATCCCCGTCTAAAATTTCGACCGCGGATTTTCTGCTGTCCCTGATCACGTTGTTCACATAAATGTTATGCATGATGGTAAATAACCAGGGCCTGAGCTTTTTATCGCGATGCCACAGGCGTTGTTTGTCTATAGCGCGAGCGAGTGTATCCTGCACTAGCTCATCGGCCGCTTCCCGGTTGCCGACCAGAGCCCAGGCATAACGCCTAAGCCGCGGGATTAATGCAATTATCGATGCGTTGAACACAGTCAATGTTGGCCAGATCTAGCAATGATTGCTTTGGTATACATTTTAATGACCCCTTTCATCCCTGGTTTTTTATTGGCAATAGGTTTATTAATTGACCGCCCGCAATTCTGAGCGATCTATAAGGAACTTATCCGTAGGTGATTAATTGGACAACTAATCTCCACAAATAGTTTTACAATGAATAAATATAGCTGGATTGCGATTTTTACTACGTTTTGTTTGTCGGCCATGCGACAGCCCGAACTGGCGGGGTAACGTTGATCCAGCTCAAGTTACAGCAGCAAATTACAGAATTACCAGGAATTACAGGGTCATATCCGTTGTAATCGGGACGCAATTAAAATCAGATGGAATATTTTGATATCGCTACTGTATACACTAGATAGCAGGACTGATCTGGATTACAGAGAAGAATTAAACAGTTCCTCGATTAGGCCTTGCGAGATCATTTGACTCATTTTTAACTAAGGAGATAAATCAATGAGAAAAAAAATAATAGCGTTATTTTTTGGTGTGTTTGTGTTCTGTGGCTCATTCCTCGTGAATGCCGAGGAAAGACCAATGGGGTTTTTCGTCACCAGTGTGGGCATGGGTAATGGTGCTAATCTCGGAGGCTTAAAAGGTGCCGACGCGCATTGTAAAAAACTCGCCACAGCTGCTGGTGCTGGCAATCGTGACTGGCGAGCCTATCTGAGCACAAAAAATGGAAACAAGCGGGGCGTATTTGCGCGTGCGCGGATCGGCGATGGTCCCTGGTATAACGCGCGCGGTATCCTGATCGCGACTAACCCGACCGACTTACACCTTTACAACAAGACTATCACGTTGGAAACGGCGCTAGACGAGTCTGGTAAACGTATCAAGGGTCGTGGTGACAAACCCAATGAGCATGACATTCTGACCGGATCACAGGACGACGGCACGCCTTTCTTCCCCCGTGATGGTAAAGACCATACCTGTAGCAACTGGACCAGCGCCAGCAGCGAAGGTAGCGCTCAGGTAGGTCATCACGATCGCCATGGTGGCGGAAATCCTTCCTGGAGTTCGGCGCATGCCTCTCGTGGCTGTAGCCAGGAAGATTTGACGAAGACCGGGGGTGCCGGAAAGTTTTACTGCTTCGCTGCGGATTGAAATCATCTTGATCCCAATCGAATTGCGTCGCCAGTATTTGGCGGCGCGTTCTTTAATTTAGCCGAAATTAATTAGTTTTCACCTGTCCCGGCAGGTTTTAACATCGTCGAAGTTTAGCGCTAGATGAGACACCCATCCAATAATTAGAAAGTGGCTTTGGATCAAACCATTTCCCATCCATGGGGGAGGTTCAACCTGGGGTTCCCCCAATAAATACTTTCCCACCTCCGGGTACCAGTTTATATCATTTCCACCGGATTGATGGCCTGGAAATGAAACTCGACAATCTATACCGGGTATACCTCTGTTATATGATAAACCCCACCGGGTGTTGGCCAAATCTTCTCTGTAGACTTTAACCAAAGGGGCATCTATTCTAACCCTACCTAACCGGGCGAAGGGGGTGCTCACGATGACCGCGGTCGAACAGTTATGATGAGAATCGGTGTTTTGGGATTCGGCGAGGCCGGCTCGACCTTTGCCGGCGCGCTTGCTGATGCCGGTGCCGTTGTCGACAGTTATGATCGACTGTGGGAACAGGATGACGCCAGGAGTTTGCGCAAGCGTTCCGCCGAATATCCCGGTATCACGTTTGGCTTACTGCCCGAGTTGCTGGCGTCGGCGGAGGTTATCCTGTCGACGGTGACGACCGACGCCGCGCTGGATGCGGCAAAGACCTGTGTACCCCACTTAAGGCCAGGGCAAACCTACTGCGATCTCAATTCGACCGCGCCCTCGGTCAAGCTGCAACTCGATGACCTGCTCAAGCCCAGTGGCGCCGGATTCGTCGAAGGTGCAATTCTCGGGGCTATCGGTGTGACCGGCGCCGAGACGCACATCCTGCTCGGTGGCAGCCAGGCGCAGGCATTGTCCGAAACGCTTAATCGCCTCGGCTTGAACACCTCGGCTTATAGCCAGGACATCGGCAAGGCTTCCACTTTCAAGATGCTGCGCAGTGTGTTTTCGAAAGGCCTGGAAGCGTTAATCATCGAGTTCCTGATGGCCGGTGAAAAAGCGGGACTACAGCAAGATCTCTGGCAGGAGGTGACCACACTTATGGCCGACGGACGCTTCGAGGGTGTGGCGCGCAACTGGGTCTGCTCGCATGCCGTGGCGCACGATAGGCGCTACCACGAAATGGTTCAGGTAAACGACCTGCTAAAAGAAATGCAGTTCGAGCCGGTTATGACCGAGGCAACCAACCGCTTCTTCAGGCGCTCGACCGAACTCCATCTTGCTGATGATTTTAACGCTAAACCCGAACTGATGGACGATGTCATCGGGGCATTGTTGCGCCGCATTTCGTAGGAGTGTGTTGAATGAAAACCAATCAGATGAAAATGAAACTGCTGGCCCACGAAGCGGCGCTGGGCTGTTCGATCATGGTGCCGTCGCCGCAAATGGTAGAGATGGTGGCGCACGCGGGTTTCGACTGGGTATTGATCGACCTCGAGCATGGCACCATAGGCCTGGAAACGGCTGAGCTGATGATCATGGCCGCGGAAGCAAGCGGCATAACGCCGATAGTCAGGCCGAGAACCAATCAGAAACAGGATATTTCGAGTGTCATGGATCGTGGGGCCATGGGCGTGCAGGTGCCGCATGTGAATAATGCGGAAGATGCGCGGCGCGCGGTTTCGGCTGTCAAGTTCGGCCCCGGGGATAATCGCGGACTCGCAGCGGGCACGCGGCCCGATAGCTATGGCCTGGCCAGGTCGATGGGCGATTTTGTCAAGCACAGCAACCAACAGACCCTGGTCTGCGTGCAACTCGAGCACGCGGCCGCAATCGAGAATGTCGATGAAATTCTCGCGGTCGAAGGTGTGGACGTATTCTTCATCGGCCCGTCCGACCTGTCGCAATCGATGGGGTATCCGGGCAATCCCAAAGCGGAACCGGTAGCCAACGCGATCGAACGCACGCTGTTGAAAATTACGGCTGCCGACAAGATACCCGGCATGCCGGCCTCAATGGACAACCTCGACACTATTCTTGGCTCGGGTGCGAGGTACATCTATACGCATCTACCGAAGCTGGTTGGCGCCGGTGCGTCCGGGTTCCTCGGCAAGGCGGGTAAAATCAAATAGGTGTAAGCAGCAATGGTTCGATTTATTTAATTTGGAAATCCGCTTGAAGTTTGCTCCAGTGATCCTCGAGCTTTTTTTTATGATCTTCATTCATAGGCAGATTTTTTATCTCATCTGGCCATAAGCTTCTGGCCTTTTCCATTGTGTCGGCGAGGTGAGGCTTAATGGCGCGCCACGGTATCTCTGAACGGTTAGCCCAGGACTCAAAATTCGCATTAGAGACTTCATACCAATCTTTAGTTTTTCCCAGGTTAAGGGCATATTGGCTTTCATTGTCGATATATACACTGGTTGTGACAATATCGTAGGCCGGAGAGAGCCTTGGGGTCACTTGATCTAAATAGAGTAAACTCCAGTTCTTGAGGTGAGCATCGCCATTGGCAAGCAGAATATTGACAAGCAATCGCCGTGCTAATTGTTGCGCATCGATCAAACCGTCACCAGAGTATTCGTAGAGAATTCTTCCGATTTGCTCATAGCTGGCCGAATTATATTTTTGGTGCGGATATTTCACCAGGACCTGCGCAAAATCCTCCATGTGAATGCGCGCATCATTTTCACGGTCAAAGCGCTTAATCGCATATGCCAGCTTTTCATCTGGAAGATTGATTTGCGGCAAGTTGTCTAGCTTGTCTAGTTCCACTAGCTTAATTTCTGGAATATCCACACCAACTAATGAAGCTAGCTTCATAACCGTGTACTCGTTCACGGGCAGGTCTTTATGATTTGTAGACGGTGTTTTGATGATCCAGTCGCCAAGCTCGTCGCCCCTGGACAAGTTAAAGCGTCCGTCATTTTCTTTCATGGAAAATTTCATCTGCACACCGGCCAGGGAGAACTTATTCTCCTGAGTGAATTTGTCTAATTTTACGGCCTTCGCTTTGCCATGAGTGGTGAGCACACTATTGGGCACATCTTTTGGCTCCATGGGCTTTGCCACTAGTGCACCAGGTAAGTCTTCTCCCAGATAAGAAAAGATATGAAACTCATTATCGACGTGAACTTTAAGCCCTTGCGCTATCAATTCCCTGAGAGACCCTTCTGGTAACAGATTGGATAATGTGGGGTGTAGTCTTTGGTTCTTTACCCATGGTTCAGCCATAATCTTTTTGGAATGCGGAAAGCCGGGATAGGTTATTAAACTGAATGTTGGCCGACTAGCGTCTTGCTTAAATTCATCGGCAAAACTCAGTACATTTCGACCATTGTGAAACCCGGCCAAATAACCCACCAATCTGTCATGCAGAGTGAGCTCGAGCACATTGATTTCATCGGCGCTGTTTGTGCTCATTGGTCATTCCCTAGCAGGTCTTGCCATGGATCATCAGACAGGCTTTTCTTTTCTGTATCTCGGGATCGCTCAGTAGGCTTACCGGATTGCCCGGGAGCCTCGCTTTCGAGAACAGTCTGAACTGCACTTAGTTTCTCTTTGGGGATCAGCATTAACTCGCTGTTAAGCCCTTTAGAGATTAATTCCAGCGTATCTAACCTTGGATTCCCTTTGGATTCTAAGCGCTGGTATTGCTGGCGAGAGATACCTATGCGCAGCATCATGTCTTTCTGCTTAAGGTTTAGGTCAGTTCGTCGATTTTTGAGTTGCTGGAGTAAGGGTTTCATGGCTGTAAACACATATATTGCTTTTTTCAATTAAGCAATATATTAGCTTCTTATTTGGACTAAGGCAACACATATGTTTCTTTTACTGGGTTTTCAGCCCTTACAGCCCAAAAGAAATATATATGTTGCTATTTGCTATTGCTAGCTTTCCTGTCTGGAGATTTCACAGAGCTTTGCGGCTAGTCTGATCTACCTGTCCGAAATTCTATGGCCTGTTTTCACCATGGAATACTATTGCCGTTAAACTCGATGAATTGCCCGCTTTGTGCGAGCCCTGCAGATTGAAGAATACTTTTTAACCCGGATACGCTCTCATCTGTGCTGATTTCCGCGTTGGGCCCACCCAGGTCTGTTTTGACCCAACCCGGGTGCAGGGTTATGACGCTAATGTCACGGTCGGCCAGGTCAATGGAAAGACTTTTAACGACCTGGTTTACCGCAGTCTTGGAGCTGCGGTAAATGTAGCTGCCACCACTGCTGTTGTCCGCAATACTACCTACTTTGCTGCTGATAACCGCGACCAGTTTTTGCTGGCTGGCTGCCACCTGTTCAACGAATGTCTGTACCAGCATGAGTGGTGCAATCGTATTGACCTCGAGCACTTGCCGCCATTCCTGCGCATCGACCTCACCAAAACCGACGCCTTTCGAACCATAGATGCCCGCATTACTTAACAATATATCAATCGGTCGGTTACTGAGCTGATCTGCCAGGGTCGCCATCTGTTGGTAATTAGTGACATCCAGTGCATGTAATTCAATGGATGGATTTCGTTCGCTTAGCGCCTGCAATTGCCCGGCATCGGCGGGGTTTCTACAACAGGCGAGCACCTGCCATCCATCCTCCGCAAACTGCTCGGTTAACTCCAGACCAATGCCGCGATTGGCACCAGTGATCAAAATGGTTAGATTTGTCATTAGAGCGTTCTCTGGTTTTTTCGATTTATCAAATATGTGGTGCGAGTTAACTTAATTCATTCTGAAATTCTTGGGGATAGTATACCTGTTTAATGATCGTTGCCTTGTGGCCTGGTTTTCTCGACTTCGGTTTGGGGACGAATTGCGTATCGAATCCTCATGTTTCCTCAGTTCATTAATGGTTTGATATTTATGTTTAAATCAGTAGAGTTTGTCGTGGTTCCAACAGCGTTTGGAGGGAATACCATTGCGACTATTCGCGATTACAATCCTGTTTTTAGCTGGCTTTACGGGTACGCCGACAAGCCTCGCAGGTGGGGCTGAAATATACGAGTGGCCAGTCCCCTACGAACATAGCCGACCCCGCGACCCCGCTGTCGATTCGCTCGGACGGGTCTGGTTTTGCGGTCAGGCAGGATCGTATCTGGCTTACCTCGAGCCTGAATCCGGAGCTTTTAAAAAATACAAACTTACTGATGGTGCCAGCCCGCACAACCTGATCATAGACAGTCATGACCAAATCTGGTTTGCTGCGAATACATTGCCCTATATCGGCCGACTCGATCCGAAAAGTGGCGTAATTACCAAATACCCGATGCCAGATGCGACGGCGCGTGATCCCCACACGCTGGTGTTCGATCGCAAAGGAAATATATGGTTCACTGCACAGTGGAGCAACCTGATCGGCCGACTGAATACCGACACCGGCAAGGTCGATCTGGTCAACCTTCCTGACTCCGGATCCCGACCTTATGGCATCAAGACGGATGCAACCGGTCAGCCCTGGGTAGTGTTATTTGGTACCAATAAGCTGGCCACGGTAGATGCCGAGACGCTGGTACTGAAACTAGTCGAGTTGCCGCATAAAGGAAGCCGACCGCGCCGGCTTGAAATTAGTGCCGACGGTGTGATCTGGTATGGGGACTATAGCCGCGGAATGTTAGGGCGCTATGATCCCAGATCAAAAACCTTTCAGGAATGGCAACTGCCGGGTGGACCTGGATCAAGACCATACGGCATGGCGATGGATCATCGCGAACATATCTGGCTCGCCGAAGGTGGTAGCCCCAACCGGCTGGTGGAATTCGATATCGGTAAACAGGCGTTTAACACCGTCGTCGATGCGCCCAATGCGAGTGGCTCAATTCGTCACATGTATTTCGACAGGGGCACGCAATCTATCTGGTTTGGCGAAGACACTAATTTTGTTGG
>CBDUSZ010000075.1:0-13387 GCA_965370015.1 uncultured bacterium
ATGGTGCCCGGGGCCGGAATCGAACCGGCACAGTATTTCTACCGAGGGATTTTAAGTCCCTTGCGTCTACCAATTTCGCCACCCGGGCTTAGGGGATGGGCTGTAAGACCTATTTCTCTCTGTCTATTTCGTAGTAATTCTAGAGAACTACCGTCTACCACAACGCCTCTCGGGCATATTGGATGGCCCGTAAGATCTAATTATCTACTGTTGTGTGATCGTGGTTCAGTTGAACCACGGTCTACCACGATACTGCTCCATCGAGTTGTAGATTAATGGAGGCTGAGGGCGGAATCGAACCGCCGTCCACGGCTTTGCAGGCCGCTGCATAACCACTCTGCCACCCAGCCATGAGTGTTTTCAGGTATGCGGCTAGTTTCTATTAGCATAACCTGAAAAAGCCCCGACGTTATCGAGGCTTGAAACTGGAGCGGGAAACGAGATTCGAACTCGCGACCCCAACCTTGGCAAGGTTGTGCTCTACCAGCTGAGCTATTCCCGCGAAAGAGCCGCTATTCTATAGATTCACTTTAAACTGTCAAGCTGACAGAGGGCTATTTTCGGCAAAAGTGTTCAACCATTTTTGACAATAACCGGCCAGGCCAATCTGAGGTAAACCACCATCGAATAAATAGTCAAAATAGCGGCCAGATAATAGCCAAAAAGACCGATTTTAAAGGTCGGCAAATCGAATATAGGCTGGCTATAAATCATCAATATTAGTGAGATTAACTGCGTGGTTGTTTTTGCCTTGCCGATAAAAGATACCTGCACAGCCGCGCTACTGCCAAGACCCGCCATCCATTCGCGTAATGCCGATATCGAAATTTCTCTGGCGACTATGATGATCGAGGGTAATACGACATATATACTCGGATGCGCTCCAACTAGCAGCACGATGGCGACAACTACCATTAACTTATCGGCTACCGGATCAAGAAAGGCGCCAAACGGAGACTCCTGTTTTAATACTCGCGCCAAATAGCCATCGATCCAGTCAGTAATGCTGGCGATACCGAATATAACCGCTGCAGCCATATTCGACCAGGCAAACGGCAGGTAAAACACTAATACGAAAAGTGGTATCAGGCCAATTCGAAATAAGGTTACGGCAGTAGGTATGGTAACTTTCATTACTATTTGTGTATAAATTCAACCGTGGAAAGTATCATAAATCACCTGTGCGGTCTCTCGATTAATACCCTTTATCTGTATCAGTTCTTCGATGCCAGCAGCTTGCACACCTTGTAAACCACCAAATTTACTGAGTAGCAACTGGCGTCTTTTTGAGCCGATGCCGGGGATTTCTTCGAGGCGTGAGGTATTACGTTTTTTCGCCCTGGCCTTGCGGTGTCCGGTGATTGCAAAGCGATGCGCCTCATCACGAATTTGCTGAATTAACAACAAAGCTGGAGAATCTAGTTTTATCGGAAGTATAGTGTAGTTTTCGTCGATAATTTCCTCGTAGCCTGATTTTCGCGCCGGCCCCTTTGATATACCCAAAACTCGTATATTCTGTTTAACCGAAAATAGATTTAAAGACTGAAAAACGTCGAGTGCGATATGTAACTGCCCCTTGCCACCATCGATGAAAACCAGGTCTGGCAATAGTTCTGCCGAATGCTGGCGTTTACGGTAACGACGCTCGAGGACTTGCTTCATCGCGGCATAATCATCGCCTCCCTGTATACCCTTGATATTATAATGGCGGTATTCAGATTTCATCGCACCCTCCTGTCCAAACACGACGCAGGATGCCCTGGTCGCTTCACCCATGGTATGGCTGATATCAAAACACTCGATCCGCTCCGGGATCACATCCAATTGCAACTCCTCGACCATTGACTGAAAGCGCTTATTTAAATGGCTGGCTGATAACAAATAGCTTTTTAGCGCCTGCTTCGCGTTGTTTACCGCGTTTTCGAGCGCATGCCTGCGCTTGTCACGTACGGCGTTGGAAATGCGTACCCGGGTATTGGATAACTGACTCAATGTCCTTGAAATCAAAGCCTCGTTGGCTAACTGATGGCTGACTATAATTTCATTTGGTAGCGGATGCCGAGAATAGTGCTGCATGATAAAAGTTTCAATCAGTACCATCGGATTCACATCAAGCTTGACGCGGTGAATAAATGGCTTGTTTCCGAGCGAGGTGCCATTGCGAATCATAAATAGCTGAATGCAACAGACATCTTGCTGCACTTCACAGGCGATAATATCTATATCAGTACTGAACCCGGTTACATACTGCTTTTCGGTAACGCGCCGCAGCATTTCGATTTTATCGCGAATCTTAGCTGCACTTTCAAAATCAAGTTGTTTCGAATATTGATCCATTATTTCTACTTGCTGATTGATCAGCATGTCGTTTTCACCGCGTAGAAACAATCTCGCCTGATTAACTTGTTTTTCGTAACTTTGCTCATCGATATGGCCTACACAGGGACCGGTACAGCGTTTGATCTGGTATTGCAAACAGGCCCGGCTTCGATTTTGCATGGTTGAGTCTTCGCAGTTACGCAGCTGAAAAATCCTCTGAACATGGTTAATCGTATGGCGAATAGATCCGGCGCTCGGAAAAGGCCCGAAGAAAATGCCTTTACGGCTATCTGTTTTACCCCGATAAACCTTAAGCCGTGGAAATTTATGCCTGGTCAGGCAAATATAAGGGTAGCTTTTATCGTCTCGAAACAGAATGTTGTATCGAGGGTTGAAGTTTTTTATCAAATCGTTTTCGAGCAGCAACGCCTCGCTTTCAGTGCGAGTGTTGGTGACTTCGATTTGATGGATATTTTTTACCAGTGATAGTGTTTTGGTCGATAACCCGGTTTTACGGAAATAGCTGGCCAAACGATTCTTCAGGTTTTTAGCCTTGCCAACGTAAATAACCTTCAGCTGACGGTCTAACATTCGGTAAACACCTGGCATGGTGCTGACTGCCTTCAGGAAAGACTGGTGGTCGAATGGTTTGTCTTCAGCCATGGTCTAATCTGACCCTGATATCTGAGAACACCTGCTCAAACATATCGACACTTAAACGGCGTGTCTGTGTGTTATATCTGCTGCAATGGTAAGAGTCTATCAGCGTTATGTGAGCAGAAAGCTGGTACTGCGCGTGGTGGGCAAACTTGTAATGTGTTTGCGGCAAGTCGAGTGCTTTCACCACTGCCTTGTGGGCTATAGCACCGAGGGCGAGGATAATTGAACCGGCGGACAGGAATTTAATTTCTTCCCGCAAAAAGCGATTGCACTGGTTTATTTCCTCAGTCAGGGGTTTATTTTGCGGTGGCAGGCATTTGACTGCATTGGTAATGCGACAGTACTTGAGCGTCATGCCATCGTCGGCTGACACTGAATCTGCTTTATTCGCAAAACCAAATTTGTATAGGGTTTCAAATAAAAGTTTTCCCGAGGCGTCTCCGGTAAAAGCTCTTCCGGTAGCATTCGCGCCATGCTTGCCGGGGGCAAGACCGACAATGAGCAAACGAGCACGATCATCGCCAAACGAATCGACTGGCAAACAGTAATAATCGGGGAATTCGTGTTGGACGGATGCTCTATACGCCGTCAAACGAGAGCATCGACGACAGCTGATGACCCCGTCCACCACTCACTCGGAATGGGCAAACTCGACCATGCCCTGCTCCACCGCGATTTTAAGCAAATCGACTTCGTTGTGGGCACCGAGTTTTTCCAGCAGCCTCAATCGATAGGTACTGATGGTTTTAGGACTCAGGCATAACTGGTCCGATATTTCAACGTTAGACAGACCCTGGGAAATCATCAGCATCACCTGAAACTCGCGACGAGATAATTTGTCTATCGGGTTTGTCTCATTACCAGGTAGCAGGGACAGCGCCAATTGCTGGGCAATACTGGTAGCGATATAAGAACCACCCGAATTTACCTGCTTGATCGCCTTGACCATTTCATCTACCCCGCATTCCTTGGTCAAATATCCTTTGGCGCCAATTTCCAATAACCGTTTCGGAAAAGTCCGTCCGCTATGTACAGTAACGACGATAATTTTTTGTTTGGGATCGCGCTGCAAAATTCGGCGGCAGGTTTCGACACCGCCGATTCCCGGCATGTTGACATCCATCAAAATAACATCGGGTTTGAGACTTTGTACCAGTTTCAAACTATCTTCACCACATTCAGCTTCGCCGACAATCAGCACCTGCCCGGTATCCTCAAGCAATCGTCGAATGCCGGTTCTTACCAGTTCGTGGTCGTCGGTTAACAGGACCTTGATCATAGTGGTCTTCTCGCTCAATTGTTTTAACCAGCACGGCGATCCTACCGTGTATCCCGTCCTTAAGTGGCTAAGGGTACCCTGTTATTTAAAATCGTACTAACACTGAACCCCAGGTAAAGCCGCCGCCAAAGGCTTCGAGCAGCAACAATTCGTTTTTCTTGATACGCCCATCTCGCACCGCAACATCGAGTGCCAGTGGAACCGATGCGGCCGAGGTATTACCGTGTGTACGTACCGTAACGACTACCCGATCCATCGACATCTTCAATTTTTTCGCTGTCGCGGATATGATGCGGGTATTGGCCTGGTGTGGAACCAGCCAGTCGATATCGGATTTTACCATGTTATTAGCTGCCAGCGTTTCATCGACGATTCGACCCAGGGTGTTAACCGCCATTTTAAACACTTCATTACCTTTCATTTCGACGTAGGCTTTACCAGCTTTAACCTGATCATACCCTTCACCGATACCATAAGGAACACGCAGCAAATTTTCATATTTTCCGTCAGCATGGATATGTGTAGAAAGAATGCCAGTTTCTTCACTCGCTTCCAGTATTACTGCACCCGCACCGTCACCAAATAAAACGCAGGTGGTTCGATCCTCCCAGTTCAGTATGCGTGAAAATATCTCGGCGCCTACTATGAGTGCTTTTTTGCTGGTGCCACTTTTGATAAATTTTTCTGCTACTGTAAGTGCATATATAAACCCGGTACAAACTGCCTGTATATCAAAGGCGGGACAGCCGTGAATGTCCAGTCGGGCCTGTAATATACAAGCTGAGCTGGGGAAAATTTTATCAGGCGTGGAGGTAGCGAAGATAATCAAATCGATATCCTGTGCATTTATTCCTGCAGCCTCAATAGCCCGGCGAGAGGCCTCTTCTGCAAGATCGACCGTGGTCTCGCCTTCGACAGCAATGTGGCGCTGTTCGATACCGGTGCGCTCCCGTATCCACTGATCCGTAGTATCCACGATCTTTTCCAGGTCAAAATTGGTTACGACATTTTCTGGCAGGTAACCACCGGTACCAGTAATACGGGCAAAAGTCATCATTGTGCTTCCTTGGATTGCTTAAGATACGACTCGACGACTCGGGAAATACGTTGGGGCACATCTTTTTCTATCTCTATACTAGCAATTTTTATCGCATTAAAAAATGAACTGATGTCTGCACCCCCATGGCTTTTTACCACGATGCCGTTTAACCCCAACAAACTAGCCCCATTGTAGCGCCGCGGATCGAGAATTTTTCGCACCGCGCTAAGCACCGGAAGAGCGATTATTGCAGCAAATTTTGTCACCAGATTTTTTATGAATTCGGTTTTCAGCACATGGTTGACCAGTGCCGCCAGACCTTCACCGGTTTTCAGGGAGACATTGCCAACAAAACCATCGGTTACTATTACGTTAACAGTACCCTTGTAGATGTCATCGCCCTCGACAAAGCCATAATAATTAACCCCACTCAAAGCAATTAGTTGACTTGCTTTTTTAATACTTTCACTGCCTTTCATGGCTTCCGAACCAATATTAAGTAAGCCAACCGTAGGCTTTTCCAACCCATCGACTGACTGCGCGAGGACGGAACCCATAATGGCGAATTCGAGCAAATTTTCGGGACTACACTCTAGATTGGCGCCTAGATCGAGCATTAGGGTGTGACCCGTAATCGAAGGCAGGATCGAACATATTGCGGGACGACTGATACCGGGTATGGTCTTCAACACGAACTTACTGGTAGCCATCAACGCACCGGTATTACCAGCACTTACACAGGCCTGGGCCTTTTGTTCCTTAACCAGGTTGATGGCAACGCGCATCGATGAGTCTTTTTTCTTTTTCAATGCCAATACCGGGGCCTCATCCATGGCAACTACTTCAGAAGCGTGCTGGATGCTGATTCGGGCTTCATTTGACATCCCCAGCTTTTCTACCTCACCTCTCAGTCGGGCTTCATCGCCTACCAGAATTAGTTGGATGTTCGGGATTTCGCTTAACGCTCTTTTCGCAGCGGGGACAGTAACCTGGGGACCGTGGTCACCTCCCATTGCATCTAACGCGATATATTCATGTTTCATTTTTATGATTCATAAAAAAAGTACGGGCGGATAATACCGCCCGTACTTAATAAAAAACAGTCCCTGATTTATTCGTCGTCGGCAACAACTTTGTCAGCAATCACTTTACGCCCACGATAATAACCATCAGCACTGATGTGATGTCGGCGATGGGTTTCTCCTGTGGTTGGTTCAATCGACAGGGTTGGGCCTGAAAGTGCGTCGTGTGATCGTCTCATACCGCGTTTCGACGGTGTCTTTCGACTTTTTTGAACAGCCATGTATCTCTCCGGATAAAAATATTAAAATGTTAATTAATGGTTTTCAGTTTAGCTAATACCGAAAACGGATTTTCTTTTGTAGCAGGCTCAGGGCCTTGTTCCTGAGTCTGCCAAAATTTATTGCACGCTATATCATCATGCATTATTACCAGTGGTAACCCGAGAACTATTTCATCCTCTACTACCTCGAAGATGTCTATCGTTCCATCTTCGCTATAAACAGTCTCGAGGCTCGATTCGGCCACCGCATTATCATCTGCATTGATCAATAGTTTGAAATCAATTCGTAATGGTATTTCCATCGCTTCAAGACAACGTTGGCATTCGAGGGTCAGCTCTGCCTCCAGTCGACCTTCCAGTATCGGTGCGTCATAGTCGCTTTGCCGGATACTGAATTCAACTGCTATTTTCGCCTGATCGGAAAGCAGAAATACAGCCAATCTGCTTAGCTCACCGACGTCAATAAATCCCTCAAAAAAACCACCTCGAGACACTTCCTTTTGTATCTGATAACGGCGGCGTAGTTTATCTTGCATCAACCGTTCATTTTACATTGATAGGAATAAACTTGTCTATTCATTATTGGCCGATAAATTGCATGAACGGGCAGATGACGGAAAATATATGGCAAGCAACGGCATAATCAGGGGATTCAGGCACTAGAATGCCCACGGCAGGCGTATCGGCCAGCACCGGGGCAGTCATATTTTTCCTGACGTAATGTAGCTACAGGCTGTATGCGATAGATAATTAATTGATCATACCTGTGCTCGATAGCATTCACCACCTTCGTAGGGTATGCGAGGTAGCACAGTTTTCATGGATTTAGGTTAAGTTATGGATATACTGGATTACCCATTGCTCCATCAGTAACAGGGGTGAGTGACCGCCTACCTCGTCCCTGTTTCCTACCTATATTTCGATCAGGAAATCTATTGCAAACATCCATCATTTTGGCTAGCAGTTCACCATTTCGTAAAGAGTTACTCGAGCGCCTGAATCTGCCCTTTGAATGTCATTCACCAGGGATTGACGAAAGTCTGCAGACTGGTGAAAGTGCGGCGACATATGTTTGTCGACTAGCGAGGAAAAAAGCCCAGGCGATTAGCGATAAATTCCCCGATGCAGTAATCATTGGATCGGATCAATGCGCCCTGCTTGGAGAGCAGATACTGGGAAAGCCCGGTAACCATGATAATGCCTTGCAACAATTAAAGGCAGCTCAGGGTAAAACCGTTATTTTTCACACCGGCTTATGCGTCATGCAGGCATCCAGCGGATTTTCCGAATCCGCGAATATTCTTTTTCAGGTCAAGTTTCGATATTTGAGCGATCAACAGTTAAACCACTATCTCGACGTAGAGCAACCCTACCAATGTGCCGGTAGTTTTAAATCTGAAGGGTATGGTGCGGCGTTATTCGAGCAGATGCAGGGAGACGATCCGACTGCATTGATTGGTCTCCCTTTAATTCGTCTGGTTAGCATGCTCGAAAACGTCGGTATTACAGTTATTTGATATTCGATCGAAAATAACTCTGTAACTGCTGACCCATCACCGCACCCAGGCGCTCTGCGATACGATCTATAAGTTGGCTCCTGGGGGTGAAATTAATCACCTTTTCAGCTTTGATTACGTCGCGGGCAACACTTTCGGTGGTACCAATTTCATCCACCAGGCCCAGTTCAATGGCTTTTTCCCCGGTCCAAATCAATCCACTGAATAAATCCGCCTGTTGCGACAACCGCTCACCGCGCCCCTGTTTGACGGCATCGATGAAATGCTGATGAACCTCATTGAGCATTTTTTGCAGGTGAGCCTTTTGCCCTGCATCCTCGGGCAAAAACGGGTCGAGTAATCCTTTATTTTCACCGGCTGTCAGCAATCGTCGCTCGACACCCAGTTTGTCCATCAGCTCAACAAATCCGAAACTATCCATTCGCACCCCGATCGACCCGACCAGGCTGGATTTATTGACATAAATTCGATCAGCCGCGGCCGCAACAAAGTACCCACCCGACGCCGCGATATCCAAAATGACAACGTAAATCGGTATCGATTCGTATTCGTTACGCAATCGTTTAATTTCATCATAGATATAGGCAGACTGTACCGGCGATCCACCAGGAGAATTGATTTCTAAAATTACACCTGCTGTTTCTTCGTTTTTAAATGCCGATTGCAATCCGGCTATCACGGTTTCGGCGCCCGATTTTTCACCAATCCCTATAATCCCGGGCATCTGTACCAGCGCGGTGTGTTTACCCTCGCCGGACAATTGGCTATCACCATCAGCCTTACCCATTAATGCTATTCCGACTATTGTTATATATGCAAAAGTCAGGAATAAAAAGAATATGCGCCAACGACGCGATCGTCGTTGCTCTTTGAGTGCAGCGAAAGCGAGTCGCTGTACGATTGATTCGTAATCGGTATTATCATTAGAGTCAGACATCTGCGTTCTCGCCCATTAGAGACTGGATTTCAGAAAATTGGTTGATTAAATACTTTGGACTAAAGGGACGCAAGTGAATTTCATCGTGCATACCATAGGTCACGGCAATCGAATCCATGCCAATGTTATTCGCCATTTCGATATCATAGCTGGTATCGCCAACCATTATCGCGCGTTCAGGGTCTACATCCAGATCTGTCAAAATCTCATCGAGCATCATTGGATCCGGTTTGGAACAGGTTTCGTCAGCACAGCGCGTTAAATCAAATATATCGGCAAGCTCTGTATTGTTTAAAGCCAGGTCGAGACCACGTCTTCCCTTGCCGGTTGCGACCGCGAGGTAGAATCCCTGCTGCCGTAATGACTGCAAACCTGATCCGACACCCGCAAATAGTTGGGTGGAATGATTGCTATTGGACAGAGCCAGTTCCCTGTAGGTATCGGCCAACGCTGCGACCGTCTGCCGATCAGCCTGCGGTGCTAGACGACTGGCCGCAACCTCCAGACTCAAACCAATAATATGGCGTGCCGCCGCAGGTTTTGGAGGAAGAAGACCTACTTTTACGAAAGCCTCACACATGCAACTGATGATCTGAGCCTGCGAATCAACCAGGGTTCCATCCCAGTCGAAAATAATTAAATCATAGGGTCTATGCATCTGCTTCGCTCAGGCGGTCAAATAAATCTGGTGATTTTGCATTGATTACGATCTCAGGGTTGAATTCGGTTTTCGGTAATTCCAGCCGATTCGCGTGTAACATCAATCGTTTAATACCCTGCTTTCGCATGCGTTTGTTAAAATTTGTATCACCGTATTTGCTATCGCCTGCCAACTCGTGGCCTTCGGCCTGACAATGCACTCGGATTTGATGGGTGCGGCCGGTTAATAACTCTATCGATAACAGGCTATAACCATCCCCGGCTATGGCTTTAGTGATTCTGGTCAACGCTTTTTGCCCGGCGGGATCAACCCGAACCCGGCGTTCACCGTTGGCCAGAGTTATTTTTTTCAGCGCATGGGTTATTTCCGTTTTGTGCTCTGGCCAGTGACCCTTGACTACCGCTAAATAATTCTTTTTAAGCGATTTGTCCTGTAACCGACGTTGCATTTCCAGTAAAGACTGCCGGTGCTTGGCTAATAACAGGCAACCGCTAGTGTCGCGGTCAAGCCGATGCACCAGTTCGATCTCGGTATCAGGTTGGATACGGCGCATGATATCGATCACGCCGAAACTAATACCGGAGCCCGAATGTACCGCCAGGCCTGCGGGTTTATCGATCACCATCAGGTGCTTATTTTCAAACAACACTGCTTTCTCAATAGTTTCAATGAGGCCAGGAGCAATATAGGCTTTCGAGTCGTGTTGTGGTTCAAGGCGCATCGGTGGCACCCTGATCAAATCGCCGATGAGCAGCTTATAATCTGGCTTACAGCGTTTTTTATTGACCCGTACTTCACCCTTACGAATGATCCGGTAGATTCGCGTCTTTGGTACATTTTTAAGCGTTTTAAGCAGAAAATTATCCAGCCTTTGATTGACCTGGGTCATCCCGACTTCAATAAAGCTTACTTTGGATTTTTGCGTGGTATTAGAATTCAAATGATGGCAGTAAGGGTAAAGTGTGTTATATTTTAGCGCGTAGCATTGTACTGCCTAAATCATGGGCAATACACTACCAAAACGGTTTTTTTATCGAAAGCAAATCAATTAACAATTTGTTTTCTAATAAGATGAGTCCTAAAAACCGCCAACCACAGTGGTTTATCACAGGACAATATTTAACGATCCCGGCTTATGTACAGTCTATTTTATAGTTATTTTCTGATCAAAAGCATTGAACTGATGAACAGTTCAAACGATCCCGTGCGGCTCCAGTTAGCTGCCAATACCAGGTACTCGAAATACCAGTCAGATAAGCTAGAAACATTCAATAGTAAGCCTTTTATTCCAGGCAGAATTACACATGAAACGTATTTTAATCAACGCCACACAGGCGGAAGAGCTACGGGTAGCTATGGTCAATGGCCAACGCCTGTACGATCTCGATATCGAAGTTCCATCCCGAGAGCAGAAAAAATCTAATATATATAAAGCAAAAATAACCCGTATCGAGCCTAGCCTCGAAGCAGCGTTCGTTAATTACGGCGCGGAAAGGCACGGGTTTTTACCCTTTAAGGAAATTTCCAAACTCTACTTCAAGGAAAATGCCAAGGATGACAATGGCAAGCTCAGCATCAAGGATGCTATCAGTGTCGATCAGGAAATAATTGTCCAGATCGAAAAGGAAGAACGCGGCAACAAGGGTGCTGCACTCACCAGTTTTATCAGCCTCGCTGGTCGATTTCTGGTGGCAATGCCACATAACCCCAGAGCAGGTGGCGTGTCTCGCCGCATTGAAGGCGAAGACCGCGATACGGTTAAAAAGGTATTGTCAGAGATCAACATGCCTGAAAACATGGGCGTCATTGTTCGCACTGCTGGTGTTGGGCGTTCTACCGAAGAAATGCAATGGGATCTCGATTATCTGCACCAGGTGTGGGTTGCAATCGAAAAAGCCGCGGCTGACCAAAAAGCACCTTTTCTGATATACCAGGAGTCAAACATCGTAATACGCGCACTGCGCGATCACTACCGCTCCGATATTGGCGAAATCCTCATAGATTCACCAAAAGCTTATCAGCAGGCACATGACTTCATGTCTATGGTTATGCCTAATACACTGAGCAAGCTGAAGAAATTTGATGACTCACTGCCTTTATTTAATCGATATCAAATAGAAAGCCAGATCGAGTCAGCATTTTCTCGCGAAGTTACCCTGCCGTCTGGTGGTGCCATCGTGATCGATCATACCGAGGCACTGACCTCAATCGATATCAATTCAGCCCGCGCGACCAAAGGCAGCGATATCGAGGAAACGGCAAAACAAACCAATTTGGAAGCCGCCGACGAGATTGCCCGACAATTGCGCATACGTGACCTGGGCGGTTTGATAGTGATCGACTTTATCGACATGATGCAAAACAAAAACCAGCGCGAGGTCGAGTCACGATTACGAAATGCCGTATACGATGATCGGGCCAGGGTTCAAATCGGGCGTATATCCAGATTCGGCCTGCTCGAAATGTCGCGCCAGCGACTGCGCCCATCTCTCGGTGAGTCGAGTCAGATTGTATGCCCGCGCTGTAGCGGCCAGGGTACCATTCGAGACATAGAGTCCCTGTCCCTGGCGGTACTTCGATTACTGGAAGAAGAGTCGTTAAAAGACAGCACTGGCAAAATTCTGGCGCGGATTCCAGTCGAATGTGCAACTTACCTGTTGAACGAAAAGCGTGACAAAATCGACGGCATTGAGCAGCGTCGAAATGTTCATCTGGTGGTGATTCCAGATCCTAAACTGGAAACTCCCCATTACCTGATCGAAAGGGTAAAGGATAACGACACCCATCGACACGAGTCAAACTACAAAAAGTCCTACGAACTTACTACCGAAGACGTGAGCATCGACCTGGTAGATGTTAGCCGCAGTCAAACCTCTCCCGGTGAAATTCCTGCGGTGCAACATGTAGAACCGATAGGACAAAAACCACCTGCTGCGCCTATAAAACAGGCCGGGGCAAAAACTGGCTTAATTCGCAGACTGATTTCAGCGTTATTTGGAGAAAAACAGGACAAGCAGACAACTCCAGCCGACGAATCTAACAACGCTAATCGTAGTAACCGCAATGTTAGTCGCAATAGACGCGGCAAGTATCGCGGTAATCAGAATCAGAATCGTAATCGTAGTAATACGTCGAAACAGAGTAGTGGCAGTGGAAACCAGAAAACTGTCAAAGAATCAGATAAGGACCAGCGTTCTGGTCATAAGGCAGATAACGGCGAATCCGCACAACCTGGTCAGTCCAGGACTCAAAGATCGCGTGGTAATCGCTCGGGCAATCGGCAGAACAGGTCGGGCAATCGACGACCTAGAGATAATCGGCCTGAGAGATCAGAACAATCGACTGCCGCACCCGAGGGTGTTACTGCAGAAAATTCGCCTGAGTCGAACCAGGGCCAGCCAACCGAATCGACCGTTAATGTCGACGCACAATCTGTAAAGACTCAGGGTAAAGCGTCCAGATCCAGGCGAGCCAATCCAAAGCACAGTCGCAGACCGAGAAATGATGAGGCGACGGCATCAAAATCAACTGATAGCCGACAGTCAGAGTCCAATCTGGATGGTTCGCAACAAGCCGAATCCAGACCAGTTGAGTCTAAGCCTGTCGAGTCTAAGCCCGTCGAGTCTAAGCCCGTCGAGTCTAAGCCCGTCGAGTCTAAGCCCGTCGAGTCTA
>CBDUSZ010000076.1:0-13220 GCA_965370015.1 uncultured bacterium
ACCGCATAATAAGCAGCAATACGTCCGGCCCAGACAAACTCGGGCATCGAACAAATACGCTCACCCAGATTCCTGGCCGCCCGATCTAGCGTATCTTGATCCAGCCCGGCGCGTAAATTTCGATATTGTTTTCTAAGTTGCTTAACAGAGTTTTCCATGTGTTTCATTGATTTACAAATATGCTTAAATAATTCCCCTGTTGAATAAAAACCCTATTCCCAGGGCTGCTAGATTTTCTCTTTGACAAGCTCGAGCAACCAGTCTTTGAAGGCTCGCACCGACGGATTTTGCAAATGTGCTTCGGGGCACACAACATAGTAGGCAAAATCGTTCACCAGGGTAATATCAAAAGGTTTAATCAACTTGCCAGAATCAAGCAAGTCATGCACAAAGGTTTTCGATCCCAATGCTACGCCCTGGCCATCAACCGCTGCCTGTATGAGTACATTGGTGTCGTCAATAATGCTACCTTTATGCGCATTAATTTCTTCAATTTTAGCCAGCTTCAACCAGTCTGCCCAGCACTCGTAACTGGCATCGTGCAGTAAGGTATAATAGCGCAGGTTATTAATATCGCTCAACGGCTTGTCATTTGACATAAAAGCCGGCGTACACACCGGAAAGAAATCGAGACTCAGAATCGAATCAGCCACCACGCCAGGCCAGTCGCCCTTACCATAAGTAACGGCGATGTCGATTTGTTCTCGATCGAAATCAACCGCAGGATGAGCATGATATAAACAAAGATCAATTTCAGGATACTGTAACCAGAAATACTTTAACCTCGGCGAAAGCCATTTGGCAGCAAACGAAGGCGCCAGCCGCACGCTAACCATTTTGCTCGATGGCTCCAGTCGCACCGCACCAATAGCATTTGATATCTTGTCGAAAGCTTCGATTACCTCCGGTAACAACTCTCTCCCCTGTTCAGTGAGTAATAACTTTCGTGGCGCACGCACAAACAGGGTCACACCGAGATATGCTTCGATTACCTTGATCTGGTGGCTCACCGCGGCCTGGGTAACATTAAGTTCCTGGGCAGCGCGGGTAAAGCTTAACAGGCGGCCTGCAGCCTCAAAACTCTTCAAACTGTTTAACGGGGGTAAACGGCGGGCCATATCGAGCAACTCAGGGATTATTATATCTAATGCATACTATAAAAAATAATCGTTTGAATCCATTATTTTGTGCGCTCAGAATGCGCCGTATGATTCGTAGCTCGAAAGCATCGAGCGCACCTGAGGAGTGACATAATGGGAAGACGTTCTGGTGGCAGACAGGCCAAAATAGCACTACGAAAAGCAGGCCTTGCCGATCATCTGAAGCCAGTTCATGCCGGTGAAATTGGTGGTCAGTACCGGCCTTTGAAAGACGCTGATATGAATGCCATCGACGATACCATATTCAAAATTCTTGAAGAAGTCGGTTTTGCCCAGGCCACGCCGTACTGCATCGAAGTCTGTACAGCAATCGGAGCTATTTATGGCAAAGATGAGCGGCTCAGGTTCCCGCGTGCGGTGGTCGAAGACGCCATGCATAAATGCTGCCGCAATCTGACGCTTCACGGCCAGGATGCAAAACACGACATGCATATTAGCGGACAAAAGGTACATTTCTCTACCGCTGGCGCCGCGGTGATGATTGCCGATCCACTCAACAACGAATACCGCGAATCTACCGCACAGGATTTATACGACATGGCGCGTATTGTCGATCGGTGCGACAACATTCATATGTTTCAACGCACCTGTGTACTGCGTGATATCACCGATAACCGTGCGATGGATATCAATACCACCTATAACTCGGTACTCGGCACTAGCAAGCATGTCGGCGCCAGCTGGAACGAGGTACATCACCTTGAAGACAGCCTGAAAATGTTGCATATCATTGCTGGCGGTGAAGACAAGTGGCGTGAACGTCCATTTGTCAGCATTTCCTGCTGCCATGTTGTACCACCGATGAAATTCACCGAAGAAGCGCTTGGTTGCATTAAGGTCGCTGTTGAAGGTGGTATGCCAGTATTATTGTTATCGGCCGGACAATCCGGTGCTACCTCGCCAGCTCGTCTGGCAGGTGCAGTAGCCCAGACCTGGGCCGAGTGCCTGGGGGGCCTGGTTTATGTCAACGCGATCAAACCTGGAGCCCCGGCAATCCTCGGTACCTGGCCATTTGTATCCGATCTGCGTACCGGCGCAATGAGCGGAGGTTCCCCCGAACAGGCTATCCTGTCATCAGCCTGTGCGCAAATGGGTAACTTTTATGACCTGCCAACAGGTACTGCCTGCGGCATGTCGGATGCCAAGTTTCCAGACTTCCAGGGAGGCGCTGAACGTGCTTACACTACCGCTTGTGCTGCAATTTCCGGTGCCAACATTATCTACGAAGCGGCTGGTATGTATGCAAGTATTCTCGGCGCCTGCCCGGAATCACTATTAATCGATAACGATATCCTCGGTGCCGTGTTGCGCATTACGCGCGGTATCGAGGTCAATGAAGAAGCCCTCAGTTTCGAGGTGCTCAAGGATGTATGCCTTGGTAACAAGGGACATTATCTGGGTGCCGAGCAGACGCTCGAGGTGATGCAAACCGAATATATTTATCCTGAATTTGGAGATAGATCAAGCCCCAATGAATGGATCGAACAGGGTAAACCGGTAATCCTCGAAAAGGCGGTGGCTCGGAAAAATCAAATATTGGAAACCTATCATCCAAAACATATCAGCGACGAAGTGGATCGAGCGGTACGGGAACAGTTTCCAATATTCCTGCCGCGTGAAGCCATCGGGCGCGGCGCCTGACAGGGTGGCCTCTGAATAATTCTAAATCTACAGGAATTCAATATGAAAAGTCATGCAAGAGTAGTCATTATCGGTGGTGGGTCTCTCGGTGTTAACCTTTTATATCACCTCACCCGGGAAGGCTGGAGCGATATCGCATTGGTGGAAAAAGGCGAGCTAACCAGCGGCTCGACCTGGCACGCAGCCGGATTGTGCTCTAATTTCATCGGCAACATGACTGTGGCTCAGATACACAATTATACGATCAAGCTTTATAACGAAATATTGCCACAGGAGACCGGCCAAACTTCGTCATTTCATCAAACCGGCAGTATTCGGGTTGGCTATAGCAAGGTCGAAGAAGAATGGTTTCGCAATCTCGAAAGCCGCGCTAAAAATGTCGGTTTCGAATTCAATATCATTAGCAAAGACGAGGCGCGCAAGCTCAATCCTTTGATGAATTTTGACAAGGCCCGGGTTATCGTTAGCACACCAAACGACGGCCATGTCGATCCCACCGCGGTGGTTATGCCCCTGTCCAAACTGGCGCGCGACAAGGGTGCCGAGGTCTATCGTTTCACCCGCGTTACCGAAATCAATGCGCTTCCCTCTGGTGAGTGGGAAGTAGTTACCGACAAGGGTACGATTGTTGCGGAGCATGTAGTCAACGCTGCGGGTTGTTTCGCCAAAGAAGTTGGCGCCATGGTTGGCGTTGAAGTACCGATGATTAATCTCGAGCACCAGTATCTGGTAACCGAAGACCATCCCGATATGAAGGCACTGGGTTTTGAGTTACCGGTTTGCCGGGATTCCTATAGCTCTGCCTATATCCGCCAGGAAGGACTGGGGTTTCTGGTTGGTCCCTACGAAAAGTGGGGGTCCAAACCCTGGGCATTGAATGGCATGGACTGGGGATTCGACCGCGAACTGTTTGAACCCGATGTTGACCGTATAATGCCATTCCTCGAAAGATGTTTTGAACTGACGCCGAAATTCGAAGAAGTCGGAGTCAAAACCATCGTCAATGGCCCCATCACGCATACGCCCGATGACAATATTTTGACGGGACCACAGGCCGGTCTGCGTAACTTCTGGCAACTTTGCGGTGCGAGTATCGGTATCGCCCAGGGTGGTATCGGCAAATACCTGGCGCAATGGATGGTCCACGGTCAGACCGAGATCAACATGGCACCACTCGACTGCCGACGTTTTAGCGACTGGGCTGATAAAAAATACTGTACCATCAAGGCGATCGAATCTTACGAAGAGATGTACGCGGTCGGCGCACCCAACGAAAATCGCCCCCATGGTCGTCCCATGCGCACCAGTCCGCTTTACGCCCGTCTTCTCGAAAAAGGGTGCATCCATGGTGCCGTGCAAGGCTATGAAAAACCACTCTGGTTCAGCACCGACAAGATAAGGCGAGAAACTCTAACCTGGGCGCACAGCGAAGCACATGAAGTTGTCGGCGAAGAGTGCCTGGCGGTAACTGATGCTGCCGGCATCATCGATATATCCGGATCGGCCAAATATGAAATCACCGGCAAAGACGCGTTTGCATTTCTCGATCATCTATCCTGCAACAAATTACCGGGAAAAGACGGTCGTATCGGGCTTAGCCTGTTTCATGCGCCGAATGGCGGAATCATGTGTGAAATGTCGATTACACGACTGGCCAAAGACCGCTTCTACCTGATATCGGCGATTGGCTCCGAACATAAGGATTTACACTGGATGCAGCAACATGCGGGCAATTTCGATGTCAACATTGCCAATGTTACCGACGATATAAGCGCGCTACTGGTGACTGGCCCGAATGCCCGCGACATTCTGCAACAGATGACCGAGGAAGACCTGTCTAACAGTGCTTTCCCATGGCTATGTGCCAAAAGCATAAAGATCGATAGCGCCATGGTACGGGTAATCCGAGTTTCCTACGCCGGTGAACTCGGATTCGAATTACATATGCCGTCCTACCAGTTGCTATCCATTTATGATTCTATCTGTCGCATCGGCGCAGACCATGGGCTGCGTAATTTCGGTGGCTACGCCTTTAATTCGCTGCGCATGGAAAAAATGTACCGTGCCTACGGTGGTGAATTCACCGAAGAAATCAGTGGCATTGAGGCCGGCATGAATAGATTTATCGATACCAGTCGTGATTTCATTGGTTGTGAAAGTATCAAAAAACGCGCGTCCGAGGGTGGTTCTATTCAACTGGCTTATTTACTGTTTGACGACGATATCGCCTGTGAGTGTTATGGCAACGAAGCGGTCTATCACAATGGCGAGTTAATTGGTCTGACAACCAGTGGGGCATTCGGTCATCGTATCGGCAAAAGCCTGGCGTTTGCCTACATTCGGCCAGAACTGGTGAAGCAGGATCTCGAGGTGACGATCGATACTTCGGTGGGTACGCGTACAGCACATATTGAAATGGAAGCGGCTTACGATGCCGCGAACGAGAAGTTACGCAGTTAGCAACTGTAGTCAATTCCGCGCCCGCATGAATATTTGGGCAACCCCGGATCGGAGCAAACAGGATGGATAAGGTAAGCTTTACAAGCATGGCAGATGGCACGCGTGCCGAGTACGAATTTCTCGACAAGCTGGAGAAACAGTATTGCAACGGACTCGCCGATCGACTGTTAAAAGCGTTACGACAGCTCGAGCAAAGCCTGTCAGGTTATCGCATAAACCGGCTTGAACACAGTTTGCAAAGTGCCACACGTGCCCATCGCGCGGGAGAGTCTGATGAAATGATCGTCGCTGCATTGCTGCACGATATTGGTGACGAGCTCGCGCCCCACTCCCACAGTGAAATGGCTGCCGCGATCCTGAGGCCCTTTGTCAGCGAAAAGATATACTGGATAATCAAACATCACGGCGTATTCCAGATGTATTACTACGCGCATCATTGCGGTGGGGATCGAAATAGCAGGGAGAGATATAAACAGCATGAATGGTACCAGGACGCGGTCGATTTTTGCGAAAAATACGACCAGAATTGTTTCGACCCAGATTATGATTCAAAACCGCTGGAGTTCTTCGAACCGCTGTTGCGCAAGTTGGTAGCCAGCCCGAGGTTTGACGACCCGGAGCATACCGCGCGCTATGGTAATGACTGAGATGCATTCGGTGAATGGCAGGCTCAGTTGGGTGGAAAATCGCGAGTCTGTTTCCAGTGGCAATTACCCTGAAAACCTCAGAAAAATTGCCAGCCTTGAAAAATCTCAAGCAGCGATCGATGTAATTAGTCAATGGCCCGGCTACGCTGCCACGCCGCTATATTCATTGAAATATTTAGCCAGAGATATCGGCGTAGACAAAATATGGTACAAGGACGAATCGCAGCGATTTCAGCTGAAAAGTTTCAAGGCCCTCGGTGGCGCCTACGCCGTGGCTCGACAGTTACAGCAGCGTGTGGCCGTGGTCACCGGTGCAGAACCGAGCATACAGGATTTACTCGATAAAAAATTTGATCATATCGTTAAACAGGTAGTCATCAGTTGTGCGACCGACGGCAATCATGGCCGCTCGGTCTCCTGGGGTTGTCAAATGTTTGGCTGCCAATGCGTAATTTACATTCATCGAAACGTATCTGAAGGTCGCAAACAGGCGATCGAAGGGTTTGGCGCAATTGTGAAGCGGGTTAGCGGTAATTACGATGAATCGGTAAGACAGGCGGATGCGGATGCCGACAGACATGGTCGTATAATCGTTTCTGATACCAGCTACCAGAGTTACATGGAAATACCCAAAGACGTGGCACTTGGCTACACGGTTTTATTGTCGGAATCGGTGGAACAAATGGACGCTGAAATTCCCACTCATGTTTTCATTCAGGCTGGTGTCGGTGGTCTTGCCGCTGCGGTTTGCGCTTACTTCTGGGAGCTTTGGGGAGAGCAACGTCCGCGTTTTATTGTAGTAGAACCGGAAAATGCCAATTGTTTGCAGCAGAGTGCACGAGCCGGACATGCGGTTATAGTAGAGGGTGAACTCGATACTTTGATGGCAGGCCTGGCCTGCGGCGAAGTGTCGATGCTGGCCTGGGAAATTTTATCTATCGGTGCAAATGACTTTCTGACCGTGAATGAAGAATCGGTGCCATTAACGATGAAAATGCTGGCGCATGGGTTTAACGGCGACCCACCAATTGAAGCGGGCGAATCGGCTGTAGCCGGACTGGCAGCGTTGATTACCGCACGCCATAGTGTGGCTGATTCCCGAAGACTCGGGTTGAATGAATCGAGTCGGGTTTATATTCTGGGCACAGAGGGGGCGACTGATCCTGAGCTGTATGCGAAATTGATTGGTTCTGATGTTTAGCCTTCGAACCACGGGCTGGAACAAGAAATGCCGGTTGGATGGATTCCGGCTCGGAGGCTGGAATGATCTACCTTCGAGATACCGGCAATGACGATGTTCGCCCCACCACGCGGTTTCCGGCAATCTGAATTCGAAAATCGTACGCAACGTGCACAGCGTATGATGCACGACCTCGAAATTGACACGATGCTGCTGACCACGGAACCCAATGTACGGTATTTTAGCGGCTTTTTCACCCAGTTCTGGTTGAGCCCTACGCGCCCCTGGTTTTTGCTAGTACCGCTCGAGGGAAAGCCAATAGCGGTTATACCAACTATTGGTGCCATTGGTATGCTCGATACCTGGATAGACGATGTGCGTTGCTGGTCTTCGCCTCAACCGGGTGACGACGGCATTTCTCTGCTGACTAAAACCATTCAGGAATTGCCTGTACGTTTCGGTCGTATTGGGATTTCACTAGGAGCGGAAAGCTACCTGAGAATGCCGGTTAAAGATTTTGAGAGACTCAGGAATAATCTTGGAAACACGCAAATCATCGATTGCAGCCGCTTATTAGTTGAACTTTGCAGCATTAAGTCCGATGCCGAAGTGGAAAAAATTAAATATGTTTGCGAGTTAACCTCGGATAGTTTTAACGCGCTACCCGAAATCACCAAAACTGGAGACAGTGAACGTGAAATTGTTCAGGCCATGCGCATCGATTTACTCAAACGTGGCGCCGATAATACACCCTTCATAGTGTCGGCTTCAGGACCTGACGGATACGACAACATCATCATGGGGCCGACCGATCGTAGACTGGAGAATGGGGATTTACTGATTATCGATACCGGTACCACCTTCGACGGTTATTACTGTGATTTCGACCGCAACTTTGCCTTTGGTCATGCCTCGGATAATGCCAAAAAGGCTTATGAGACCGTGTTTAAGTCGACCGATGCCGGATTCGCTGCGGCTATACCCGGCGCCACCACTAGCGATATCTGGCGCGCGATGTGGGCAGTACTCGAAGCCGGTGGCACAGAAGGAAACGACATTGGCCGCATGGGTCACGGTCTCGGTATGCAGTTGACCGAATGGCCATCGATTACTGCTACCGACAACACCGAGTTAAAACCCGGTATGATTATGACGCTTGAACCCGGTATGACATACGACCATGGCAAACAAATGGTGCATGAAGAAAATATTTTGATTACCGATTCGGGCGCTACCATGTTGTCAAAACGCGCCATGCCGAAGCTACCTATTATTACTTAATAAAGTCACCCGGCAGACATGACGCAATCTGAAATCCTTCAACACGATATAATACTCGACACCATCGCTCCACTCGGACGCATCGGCCTGATAGCCCTGGCGACCGACTTTAACTCCGAGCAGGACTTACGCCGTATGTACCCGAACGGTATTGAGATATTTACTAACCGCGTACTCAACGCCAACCCGGTTACCTTGCAAAACCTGCGCAATATGTCCAACGATATAAGCCGTGCAGCCGCGGGAATTTTACCCGGGCTCAATCTCGACGCGATGATCTATGGTTGTACTTCAGGCACAGTTGCGAATGGCGCGATAAAAATCGAGCAGCTCATCCACCAGAGCCACCCTGGAATACCGGTAACAAATCCGGTCACCGCTGCGCTTGCTGCATTTGCTCATTTGGGCGCAGATAGAATTTCGATACTGACGCCCTACACCGAGGCTGTAAATCTTGAAATAGCTAGCTATTTCGCCAACCACGGAATCGAAGTAATTAATATCGCTGGATTCGGCTACGAAAATGATATCGAAATGACGGGCATCCCACTGCATGAAATCGCGCATGCGGCTCACAAAGTGTGCAATCACAGTGCAGACCTGCTATTCATTTCCTGCACCGCGATTCGTGCCTCGCTGGTGATAGAATCGATAGAACAGACAATTGGAAAACCGGTAGTCACCAGCAACCAGGCCCTGGTATGGCATAGCCTGAAAATGATCGGGTACTCGCAGGGCATTTCGGGCTACGGTGCTTTATGGCAAATATCTGAATGAAAAAATGTTACACCGAATTACCATTTCAATCATAATATACTTATTTGCAGGTTTAGCTTAATGACCGCAGAGGGTAGATGTCTTAACCAGCTGCACTAGAAATTGATTTAATAATCGAACGCTATTATTTACAGGATATAAAGCTCAATGTTAGAACTCATCAGGCGCTTCAGCCATCGCAAGTTATACTGGGTATTACTTATCATTCTGGGCCTGTCGCTGGAAGGCTCGGCACTTTACTACCAGTATGTACTTGACGAATGGCCCTGCGTTCTGTGTATCCACATACGCATCTGGATATCAGGATTTATCGTCCTCGCAATCCTGGCCTTATTGATCCGCAGCAATCGATGGCTAACCCGTGGATTGCACCTGATCAACACGCTCATCATGGGCGCATTAGTCGAGCGCAGCTGGCAAACCCTGGCGGTTGAACGTGGTTGGGTGTTCGGCGAATGTGATATGGAATCCGGCCTGCCGTCCTGGTTTGCGCTGGATAAATGGTTCCCGGCAGTTTTCGAGGTGCAAACCGCCTGTGGCTATACACCGCTGATCATTTTTAATATCACCATGGCCGAGACATTAATGCTTGTTACGAGCCTGTTACTGGTCGTCAGCCTGGTATTGCTAGTGGTTAGCAGCCTGACAGAAGATAATTAAGGGAGCTCGCCTTTTATTATGCAGCGTGCTTAACACTAACCCAGCCTGTGCGCCGGGTAGCGTTGAGGATTTTTCAACTCTGGAAAACCAGCTGTTTTAGTGGCTAATCTGTATCAATTCTGCAGCATAAAATGCTTTAGCTTTGATCGCTAGTTGGTCAATAACCCCCACCAAAAATTGTGCCTGTAGAGCGCTGAGCATCACCAATTAGAGGAATTATATTTGCAGCTATTGCTTGACGAATAGTAATCAACAAGGCGATTAATTGTGGTTATAATGAAGTGACTTTAATCAACAATATTAATCCACAATGACATCACAGCTTAGTAACGCTTTTATCTCAAACTTCCTCGGGCAGTCCCCGAAATGGTATAAGCAAGCGATCATTACTTTTCTTGTCATTAACCCCTTTGTCTTCATGTTCGACCCATTCATCGCCGGTTGGCTGTTAATCGTCGAATTTATTTTCACCCTGGCAATGGCACTTAAATGCTACCCATTACAACCGGGCGGCTTACTGGCGATCGAATCGGTGATTATTGGTATGACTTCACCGCTCGCTGTTTACCAGGAAACCGTTGCCAACTTTGAAGTTATTTTACTGCTGATGTTTATGGTAGCCGGCATATATTTCATGCGCGAGTTATTGCTGTTTACCTTTACGCGAATCTTGCTTTCGATTAAATCGAAACCTCTGTTATCTTTTTTATTCTGTTTTACCGCTGCATTTCTGAGCGCGTTTCTGGATGCGCTGACTGTAACAGCAGTATTAATATCTGTTGCGATTGGTTTTTACTCGGTATATCACAAAGTTGCATCAGGCAAGAAATTCTATGACGATCATGATCACAGTGAAGATCGGGAAGTAGGAGATTTTTTCCGCGAAGAGCTCGAACAGTTCCGTTCCTTTCTGCGCAGCCTGATTATGCATGGCGCGATCGGCACAGCGCTCGGTGGTGTTTGTACCCTGGTGGGTGAACCGCAAAATCTATTGATCGCCGAACGTGCTGGTTGGGATTTCATCGAATTTTTTACCCGCATGGCACCCATCACCATGCCGGTTTTATTCTTTGGCCTGATTACCTGTGTGTTACTTGAGAAATTAAAGTGGTTTGGCTACGGCGCTGAACTTTCAGAGTCGGTCGCCAAGGTTCTTACCGAGTTCGATGCCGAACAGGATTTAGAACGAGATGCGAAAATGAATGCAAAGTTAATAGTGCAAGCACTGGTTGGCGTTATTTTGATACTGGCACTGGCGTTTCACGTCGCCTCGGTCGGTCTCGTTGGCCTCATGGTTATAGTTTTGTTAACCGCATTTAACGGCATAGTCGAAGAGCACCGTATCGGCCACTCTTTCGAAGAGGCATTGCCTTTTACTGCATTGTTGGTTGTATTTTTCGCGATTGTCGCCGTGATTCACGAGCAACATTTATTTTCGCCCGTGATAGACACCGTATTGGCTATGGATATCGGCATCCAGCCGCTGATGTTTTTTATCGCCAACGGTGTGCTGTCGATGATTAGCGATAATGTATTCGTCGCAACAGTTTATATTAACGAAATAGCCGAGGCGCTGAAACAGGGAGATATCACGCGTGAACAGTTCGACGTTCTCGCGGTAGCGATCAACACCGGAACCAACCTGCCCAGCGTGGCGACGCCTAATGGCCAGGCCGCCTTTTTGTTCTTGTTGACTTCAGCCTTATCACCTTTAATCCGATTGTCTTACGGCAGGATGATGTACATGGCATTGCCCTACACGATCGTATTAAGCGGAGTCGGCATGATTGCGATTTCAGTCGCTTTCTAGTTCGATCGCTTTGCAGAATAAAAATTTATTTGATCCGGCTGCTGATACATGCTGACCAAATCTCGACTTCGAACCGCTGACTAAGCAAGCATGAAAGCAAAGATTCGTGTCGCAGTTCTTTTCGGCGGACGATCCGCAGAGCATGAAGTATCGCTCCAGTCAGCGCGGAATATAATAGAAGCAATTGATAAAGATCGTTACGAAACCGTTCTAATAGGAATAGATCGTCAGGGAGCATGGTATTTGAATGATTTTTCTATCCCTCTGCTAAACTCAAACAATCCGCAATTAACCGTACTGAACAAAAACTCGCAGCCCGTTTCGCTAATGCCGGGTAATAAATCCGGCGTATTAATCAATCCACAGCGTCCCTCGTCAACGCAGGCGATTGACATTCTATTTCCAGTACTGCACGGGCCTTACGGGGAAGATGGCTCGGTTCAGGGTCTGGCTAAATTAGCAAATGTTCCCTGTGTGGGTAGTGATATATTAGGTTCAGCAATTGGAATGGATAAAGACATTTCGAAACGATTACTGCGCGATGCGGGTATACCAGTTGCACGTCATATAAGCCTTCTACAAAACAGTTTGTCGGATCAGTTGACTGAGCAGGTAGAACAGGCGCTCGGATTCCCTGTGTATGTAAAGCCTGCCAATATGGGCTCGTCCGTTGGCGTCGTAAAAGTGACCGAGGTAGCAGATTTGACCGCGGCAGTGAATATCGCACTACAATATGACACCAAGATTTTGATTGAAGAAGAAATCGTGGGTCGGGAGCTTGAGTGCGCCGTGTTGGGTAACTATGATCCAATCGCGTCCGAAGTCGGGGAAATTGTCACAGACGATGGTTTTTATTCCTACCAGAAAAAATATATTGACGAAAATTCCGCGCTGTTAAAAATACCTGCAAAGTTAGATGATTCGACACGGGAACAAATAAGGGCAATGTCTATAGCCGTTTTTCGCACGCTTGAAGCCAGGGGTATGGCACGTGTCGATATGTTTCTGTCAAAAGACGGTGGCTTATATGTCAATGAAATCAATACGATTCCTGGATTCACCGCTATCAGCATGTACCCAAAATTGTGGCATGCCTCAGGCATACCATACCAGGAACTAATTGATCGTTTGATAAACCTGGCGTTTGAGGAGTATCGCACCAAGAGTCAACTCAAAACAACCGGATATTAATCTTAAGAACCTAAGGCGCAGACAATTGTTCTTCGTTAAGTTCTAACCACTGCAACGCGATGATCGTCGCCGAGGATTTGATCACACCGTCGCGAACCCACTGAAATGCAGTATCAGCTTTCACTACTTCAACGCGTATGTCCTCGTTTTCATTGGCGAGACCGTGTATACCACCGACACCGGCACTATCGATAATGCCACAATACAATGTGCACTCTTCAGTCGTACCTCCGGGGCTTACAAAATATCGGCTGATTAGATGCAGTTGTTTAATTTCGCATCCGGCCTCTTCGTGACTTTCGCGTATTGCGACCTGCTCTTCGGTTTCACCCGCTTCGACGATACCCGCAATACACTCTATCAGCCAGGGGGAGGTTTTGGCATGAATCGCACCGGCGCGAAATTGTTCTATC
>CBDUSZ010000077.1:0-12934 GCA_965370015.1 uncultured bacterium
TCATGCCGACCATGCCGATTGGGCAAATAATGAGCAACAGGATTTCCAGTGATGGCATGGTGATTCCTAATATGCCAATCGCCAGGAAACCGACGATCGGCAGGCCACAACAAGCTACCATCATCCACATATGTTTAGCATGCGAATGCCCTTGTTTTTTATTACCAGTAGTTGAATTTTTCATGTTTTTTAATTTACCTTCGTTTTCAGAATCAAAGTTCGCCATGTTCACTGCACCATTGCCATTTGATGGCCTTCGCCGTTGATGGGAATTTTTCGAAGCACTTGCAGGCTATCCTGGTTGAGCACCCAAATCCAGGGTTTAGCGCGGCTAGAGACGTAGAGTTTCCCCGTACCTTTTATACTTTTGATGTGGTAGGGCATAGGTTCTAGATTTATGTCGGTCGTGATGCCGGAGGCAATATTGATCGAAGAGAGTTTATTTCCAATCTTGCTGCTCACAAACAGGGAACTGCCATTGTCTGATAGATCTATACCATGAGGCCCCTTGCCTACCTGATAAACCTTGCTTACTTTGCCGTCTGCGAGTGGGATAGCGGCTACTGTATTGTCACCTACATTATTGACGTAAATAGTTCGTTCATCGGCTGAAAACACCATATGCTCTGGAGTCATTCCAGTGCTAAAATTTCGCCGTAGAATCCACTGGCTAGTTTCGATTTCACTAATGGTATTGTTTCCCGAGTTGCTTACATAAACATATTCTCCGTCACCGCTGATCAATACGTAATTAGGAACTGGTCCGGTTGATATTTTTTTCAATAAACTCCTGTTATTTAAATCGATGATGCTAATGCCTCCAGCAGTAGTGTGTGTCGAGATAGCATATCGGCCATCGGGTGTAATCGCGCTGTGATGAGAGATGCCATCAACCTCGATGCGTTGCAGAACGCGACTTGTTGTGGTGTCTATCAGCGAGACAAAACTTAACCCGTTGTTGGCGTTCGAGTTCTGGTCGTTAGAGCTATCATGATGCGCGTTGTGTTCATCAGCTGTCATACCTTCAGGTATTTTTTGATCTTTCGGAGCGAGCGACATGCTGCCCGCCACCAAATATTTTCCGTCGGGTGTTGCGGCCAGTCCATGGGCATTCATCACCTCACCGATACGACCGACAATCTTATCCTGGTCACCGTCAATAATGAGAATTTCATTAGCGCCTGCAACAGGAATATATACCGTGGTACCAGCGTAAACCTGGCCCACGGCGCTAAAAAAACCCACTAGGATAATTAATTTTTTAATTAAATTTTTCATATTCACCTCTTTTCAATACTAAAAATTGATTGAATTCAAATTCAAATTGTCGATGCGTGGATTTACGAGATGCTTTGATAATCTCTGCCGTCACAGGCAAGGACGCCTGAGTTCATCAATATTGTTGAAATTTCCTGATGAAATCAGGTAGTCAGAGGGTCAAGTTTTAGGAGGACGTTTTAATAATTCGGGATACTGGCTTAGAATCGCGTTGCAATCTGACACCATTTTTTGCACGAAATTGGTTCTCGCGACTAATAGATTCGCCTGTGGGGCCTGCAGTGAAGTGAAATTACATGGCGTAATGCACTCCGTGTTGACGCATCTATTTTCAACCTGTTCCATTGGGCATTTGCCACTGGTATCGGGCACAGATATTTGCGTTGTCGCACATTCTTCGCCTTGTTGGCCTTGACTCAAATCAATGGCCATAGCGCCCGGAACAGTACTAATCGTTATGATTAGCATCAGAAGCCAGGAATAAATCTTCTTATACCGATAATGCATCGCGCTGAATATAGGGCATGTTATTCGAAATTTTATTGCAAGATATTCTGTTAAGAAAATTGTCGTGAAGTTCGACAATCAACCAAACCGAAAAGTTCCGTCACCTGTTGACATATGATGAAGATTAGACAAAAAATAGATATGGCTTGCCGATAAGCCGCCGCTGTCCGCATAATGCCTGTTTCGAGCATTACTAATCAGCAATTTTGGAGTAACTAATTTGGATTACAAAATTTTTATCACAATCTTTGCCACGGTGTTCATTGCCGAGATTGGGGATAAGACCCAGTTGGCAACTATGCTGTTTGCTGCTGACCGTGAAGTGAGCAAACTTACCGTACTTGTTAGCGCTTCACTGGCTTTAATTGTCGCCACAGTTATCAGTGTGCTAGCGGGTAGCCTGGTCTCACAATATATAAGCGAAAAGTACCTGCATTATATTGCCGCAATCGGCTTCATCGGCATAGGAATATGGACACTTGTCAGAGCCTGAGGGCTAGACTCCGACGAATTCTCTTTCAGCGCTGTCGGAGATTTAATTTACCATCGATCACGCAACGCATAATAACTCATGCCGAGAACTAGCCCGGGCCAGCGTAGCCAGTCGCCTCCGGGGAAAGTTCGTGTCGGCAGCTTACCAAATAAATCAAACTTTTCTGCTTCTCCGGCAATCGCGTCGGCGATAAGCTTGCCTGCCAGTGTGGCTATTGCCACGCCGTGTCCGGAATAGCCCTGTGCGAAATAGGTGTTGAATTTCCCCAGTCTTCCAAAATGAGGCATGCGGTTGAGCGTTACTGCAAGCGTGCCGCCCCAGGCGTATTCGATCGGCGTATCGGCTAGCTGGGGATAAATTTCCAGCATTGGTTTACGCACGAAGGATTTGATATCGCGGGGAAAGCCGGCACGGTAATTTTCACCACCACCAAACAGTAATCTTTTATCGGCGGACAGGCGGTAATAATTCACCACAAAACGGGAATCGGAAAATGCGACGTCTTGCGGATTAATTTCTTTGACACGCGCCTCACTCAGTGGCTCGGTGGCGATCATGAAATTATTTATTGGCATGATCTTCCCCGATAAACGCTTGTCTAGCTTGCCCAGGTAGCCGTTACAGGCTAGCACAATCGCATCGGCTTCTATTGTCCCCCGGTTGGTCAATACGCGCGTGGTCTTGCCCTCCTGGTAGCTCTCGGCAACGGTGTTTTCATGCAATACTGCACCGTTTTGAATTGCCGCAGTGGCGAGACCCAGTGCGTAGTTGAGCGGGTGCAAGTGGCTGGCCCCATAGTCGATGTTCCCTCCATAATAGCTGTCACTACCGACTATCGCGGCCATTTCGTCGGGTTCTAGATATTTTATCGAATCATAATTGTAATGCTCGCGGAGGTGTTCGACATTGGCGCGCGAGTGATCGGCGTAACCCGGCTTATGATTGGGATGTGCAATGCCCGGCTTTAGGTCACAGTCGATTTCATATTCAGCTATCAGGTCTTTGGCGAGCGCTTTGGCGTCCTGCGCCAGATCCCAGAGCGTATGTGCGTCATTTTCTCCGCACAGTTTCTCTAACTCGATCTGACCTTTGCGCTGTCCACTACCGAGTTGTCCGCCGTTACGGCCGGAGGCTCCCCAGCCCACTTTGCGAGCCTCAAGCAGTATTACCTTGTAGCCTCTTTTTGACAGGTGCAGGGCGGTAGACAGACCGGTATAACCGCCACCAATAATACAAACATCGGTACGCCCGGAACCGTCTAGCGGGTTCGTCTCAGGGGCGCGATTTTGACTTGCATGATAATAGGAGCTGGGGTAGTCACAGGTATCGCTACGATCCTGGTTGAGTTTGAATGTCATCTAATTTGCTCTTAAATTAAACCAGGTCACTTTGTGTTTGATCCAGGCTTTTCCAGGCACGTTCAATAAAAGTGTCTATATCCGATTTTTGCATGATCAGAGGCGGTGAAATTATCATCGTATCGCCGACCGCTCGCATTACCAGATTATTATCAAAGCAGTGGGTGCGGCAGATAGTGCCAACGCCCTTGTCCTTGTCAAACCTGACGTAGTTGGCTTTGTCCTCGACCAGCTCTATTGCCCCCAGCATTCCGACGCCGCGTATTTCGCCGACGAGCGGATGCTCACCGAGTTCACGTAGGCGTTTCTGTAGGTAGGGCGCGGTCGATTCACGCACTATTTCGACGATGTTTTCGCGTTGCATCAAGCGGATATTGGCTGCAGCTACTGCCGCGCAAACCGGATGGCCGGAGTAGGTATAGCCGTGGTTGAATTCACCACCCTGGTTGACTAGCACATCGGCGATGCGGTCGGACACCATCACCGCACCAATCGGTAGATAGCCAGAAGACAAGCCCTTGGCCATCGGCATTAAATCAGGTTTGAGATCGTACAGGTCACTGCCAAACCAGTGGCCGGTGCGGCCGAATCCGCAAATTACTTCGTCGGCGACAAACAGGATATCGTACTGGGCACAGATTTTTTTCACTTCGCTCCAGTAACTGTCGGGCGGCACAATTACACCACCCGCACCTTGAATTGGCTCGGCGATGAAGGCCGCAATTCGATCTTCGCCAAATTCTTCGATCTTGTCGGCGATTGACTGTGCAACGTCGCGACCGAACTGTTCCGCGTCGAGGTCAGTCCCCAGTTCGCAGCGTCTGGCAAACCAGTAAGGTTGTTCGACATGGACAATATCAGCAATGATACCGCCTTGTTTGTGCATATCCGCCATGCCACCGAGGCTTGAAGCGGCTATCGTGCTGCCATGATAGGCATTCTTGCGGCTGATGATGACGCGCTTATTTGGTTTGCCAAGAATATCCCAATAACGCCAGACCATACGAATTACGGTATCGTTGGCCTCGGAGCCGGAGCTGGTAAAAAACGCATGGTTCATGTGCGCGGGTGTGACTTCGGCTAGCAGCGCGCTGAGTTCGGCCACAGGCGGGTGTGAGGTTTTAAAAAAAGCATTGTAATAGGGTAGCTGCTGAATCTGCTCATGCGCGGCGTCGATTAAGGTTTGTTGACCATAGCCCATGTTCACACACCACAGGCCCGCCATCGCATCAAGATATTCGTTACCGTCTGAGTCGGTCAAATAAATCCCTTTCGCCGATTCGATAATACGCGCGGCGTTGTCTTTCATGTCTTTCGGATTGGTGAAAGGATGCAGGTGATGGGCGCTGTCGAGGCTTTGCCATCGTTCGGTATTATTGCCAGCCAGATCTGCTGATGATTGGTTCATATTGATCTCCTGTCTAAACTTTAAATAGTAAATGTTCCCGTTCCCAGGGGCTGATTGCATTCATAAAATTGTTAAATTCGATTTCCTTGACTGCCACATACACGCGCACAAAAGCATCACCGAGCGCATCACGTAATGACCGAGAATCGGACAATCGCTCTAATGCGCGATACCAGTCACGGGATAACCGCGCTGGCTCGTTGTAGGCACTGGTTTCGCGTGGCTCAGTTGGTTTAAGTCCTTTTTTCATACCGATGTAACCGCAGGCGAGCGAGGTTGCAATTGCCAGGTATGGATTGACATCGGACGAGGCGAGGCGGTTTTCGACACGCATGGATTTCGGCTCGTTGTCGGGGGCGCGAAAACCGACGCTAGGATTATCGAAGCTCCACTGAAAATTAATTGGCGCTGACATGTTCAGGACGATACATTCGATTTCGCTTACTCCATGCTTTTTAATCCAGTCTTGCATGCGTGTTTCTCATTTAAGATAGATTTACTAATGCGTTTTATATACGGGAGTTAAAGATGATTATTCAATATTGTGATCACAAAATATCAAGAAGTCAATGCTTTGCCTGGGGTCAGGTTTTTGGATTATGATTTCACTTTGCTATACTCGCTACCGTGAGTGGGATTATGAAGATTCATAAATCAAAGACCTGAGCCTGCCATGATAGAGAAAATTGAGGCAGTGGTCGTTGGTGCGGGAGTAGTTGGACTCGCGATTAGCCGGAAACTGGCATTATCCGGGTTAGAGGTCGTGCTGCTCGAAGCCGCATCGGCGATAGGCACCGAGACTTCGTCGCACAACAGCGGGGTAATCCACGCCGGTATCTATTACCCCCGTGAAAGTCTGAAAGCCAGGCTTTGTGTCCGTGGCAAGGGCTTACTGTATGACTACTGTGAACAGCGGAATATCCCACACCGACGCGTGGGCAAGTTAATCGTCGCTACCTCTGCGGAACAGCAGCTGACCCTTGAGGCGCTGGCCGTAAAGGGGAAGGAGAATGGGGTTGAGGATCTTAAACATCTATCCGCTATCGAGGTCTCCCGCATGGAGCCCAATATTAATGCGCTATCGGCACTGTACTCGCCGTCAACGGGAATTGTAGATACCGCGGCGTTAATGCTGAGCTATCAGGCAGAGCTTGAGTCAGCCAACGGTATCCTGGCCCTTAATGCACCGGTTAAACGGGTGCAAGTTCGGAACGGTAGTTTCCGTGTAGAGATCGGTGGTGCCGCCCCCATGTTGCTGGATAGCGAGTTGCTGGTAAATAGTACCGGGTTGTACATGCCTGAAACCCTCGCAAATATTGATGGTTTTCCCGATCGATGCTTGCCCACGCTTTATTACGCCAAGGGTAACTATTTTTCGCTTTCCGGGCTCGCGCCATTTTCCCATCTTGTTTACCCGATCCCCGGGGTGGCGAGTCTGGGTATCCATGCGACCCTGGACCTGGCGGGACAGGTTCGCTTCGGCCCTGATGTCGAATGGGTCGATGCGCCTGATTACCAGGTTTCTGCTGACCGAGTTGAAGTATTCCATAGCGCGATAGCCTCCTATTTCCCGACCATAGATCGCAGCCGATTGAGTCCTGATTATGCGGGTGTCCGGCCCAGGCTTTCACCCCCGAATGGGGCCTTTTCAGACTTTCTTATCCAGGGCGAGGAAACTCATGGCATAGCGCGGATGATCAACCTTCTGGGCATAGAATCACCCGGGTTAACGGCCTCGCTGGCGATAGCTGAAGAGGTCTACAAAGACCTGGGGTTGGCGTGACAAATATCCTGTTTTAAACCGAACAATCTGTAATTCGGATGACGGATTCCTGGGTTAGATATCGATTTTTTAATTTTCGAGACTTAAGTATCTGCCACTCAGATCAGTACAAGTTCAATTATCCTCGCTCGACATCGCTAATTCGAGTTCGCGGCGCTTTTGTTGGCGAAACATTATCCAGCCGGCTAATAGTACACCTGCGGCAACGGTGAGGATAATGATAGTCGCAAGTGCATTGATATCGGGCCGCAAACCTAAACGTATACGTGAATAGATTAACATCGGCATTGTAGTAGCACCGGGGCCCGATACGAAACTGGCGATAATCAGATCGTCTAATGATAGTGTAAAAGCCAATAGCCAGCCAGCCAGCATGCCCGGTGCAATCAAGGGCATGGTAATATCAATTAACACTCGAAACGGTTTTGCACCAAGGTCTTGCGCGGCTTCTTCGAAGTCTTGTGACATACCGGCAAGACGTGACTGAACAATGATCGCGACATAAGCCATAGAAAAGGTAATATGTGCGATGGTGATGGTGGTAAACCCACGCTTACCCGGCCATCCGATCAAATCGCCTAGTGTAATAAACAGTAACAATAAGGACAGGCCGGTAATGACTTCGGGCATTACCAGGGGTGCGGTTATCATACCGGAGAACAGTGTACGCCCTTTGAAACTTCCGAAACGCACCAGTGCGAGCCCGGCAAGTGTCCCCAGTAGTGTTGCAAAGCAGGCGTTGGTTATGGCTATTTTCAGGCTCAATGCCACCGCTTCCCAGACGTCTTCACTTTGGAACAGGACGGTATACCATCGGGTCGACCATCCACCCCATACTGGCACCAGCTTGGAGTAATTAAATGAGTAGATTACCAGTAGCACCATCGGGATATAAAGAAATGCCAAACCAAAGCAGGTGACTGTAATCAAAAACCTCGAACGTTTCCCACTGTTATGCATTATCCACCTGCCTACCTTGCACATTCTGGTATAGCATCATCGGCAGAACCAGGACTATCAACAACATTATTGCTACCGCTGAGGCCACCGGCCAGTCATGGTTGGCAGTAAATTCGTTGTAGAGTAAACGGCCAATCATCGTTACATTGCCACCACCGAGCAGGTCCGGAATGATAAATTCGCCGGTTGCCGGAATGAAAACCAGTAACGAGCCCGCCACTATGCCTGGAATCGTCAGTGGTAAGGTCACCGTTAGAAACGTCGCGGCAGGTCTTGCGCCAAGATCTGCTGCCGCCTCGCGAAGAGACGTATCGAGTTTTTCCATATTGGCATAAAGCGGCAGGATCATAAATGGCAGATAGGTATAGACTATGCCGACATAGACCGCGAAAGGCGTATAGAGTAATCGAATTGGGTCGTCGATTATGCCGAGAGAAATTAGTAAATTATTGATCGTACCCTGGTCGGCGAGTAATCCCATCCAGGCGTATACGCGTAACAGGAACGAAGTCCAGAACGGCAGGATAATCAGCATCAATAAAATGTTTTTGTAAGAGTGGCTGGCGCGGACGATGGCATAAGCCATCGGATACCCAATGAGTAAGCAGAGCAGGGTCGATATCGACGATATTTTAAGCGAGTTAATATAGGTATTGAAATATAAATCGTCTTCCCACAGATAGGTGAAATTATCGAACACCAGTTTAATCTGGATAATGCCATCGTCGACCCATTCGGTCATCGGCAGGAATGGTGGACTCGCGATAGTGGGTTCAGCCAGGCTAATTTTTAATACAATAAAAAATGGTGCAAGGAAAAATAGCAATAGCCAAAAATAGGGAATGAATACAACAACAGACTTCCAGTTGTGTTGCAAAGAGTGCAGCAGGCGTTTTTTCAGCGTCGATTTTGAAGCGACGGAAGGGTTACCGATCTCATCGGTATTGATCATTTGGTCAACACCACCACGCTGGATGCATCCCAGCTTAAATAAATTTCGTCTTCCCAGTCAAGCAATAGCGAGCCGTCTTTGGGTCTTGATAGATTGGGTGAGGTAATCTCGATAATCGTATCGTCGTCGACCCTCACTCGGTAGGTGGACAGTTTCCCGAGATAACCGATGTCGTCGACGATACCTTTCATTTGATTGGGCTGGCTTGATTCGGGAGGTGTTCTTGAAACCCTTATTTTTTCCGGCCGAACTGCGGCCCAGACCTTGGTACCTTCCTGAATAGAAAAACCATGGTCGATATAAAACTCGCATTGCGGCTGTTTGCACTGTACCACTACATGGTCTGGTCCGTTTTCCGATACACGGCCTTCAAATATGTTGGCACTACCAATAAAATTGGCTACCAGGCGCGATTCTGGAAATTCATAAATTTCGGTAGGCGTGCCGATTTGCATAAAACGCCCGGCATCCATCATCGCGATACGGGTTGAAAGAGTCATCGCTTCTTCCTGGTCATGCGTGACGACAATAAAAGTAACGCCGAGTTGATCCTGAATATTCATCAATTCAAATTGGGTGTTCTCGCGCAGACGTTTGTCCAACGCGGCGAGCGGTTCATCAAGTAATAAAACCTTGGGCTGTTTTACCAACGATCGAGCAAGCGCTACACGTTGTTTTTGCCCTCCGGATAACTGATGGGGTTTGCGCTTGCGAAAATCGGTTAGCTCAACCATTGCAAGCATCTCATCGACCCGCTTTTTGATCTGCTGTTTGTCGATACCGTCACGCTGTAAGCCATAAGCAACATTTTTTTCTACGGTCATATGCGGGAATAACGCGTACGACTGAAACATCATGTTAACTGGTCTTTCGTAGGGCGGTACGTTGGTCATATCGATACCGTCGATAAAGATAGAGCCCGAAGAGGGTGTTTCGAAACCAGCCAGCATACGTAATAAGGTGGTTTTGCCACAACCCGAGCCACCAAGTAGGGAAAATAATTCACCCTTATAAATCTCGAGGTCTACGCTATCCACCGCGGTAAAGGGTCCAAAGTGTTTGCTGACGCTTTGTAGCTTGATAAAGGGTTGCGCATCGGGGTCCATCCATGGTCGGCCAGCGAAATTTGCCTGATTAGACATATAGTGTGCTTCACGTTTGCTTATCGAAAAAAAAAGGAGTGATTAGTAATAATCACTCCTTTAATTGTGTATCAGATATTAATTACCCGACTTGAAGTTAGTCCAGGTTCTGGTTTGTATCCGTTCAATTTTCGGCGGTAAATTTTTCAAGGTATACATCAGAGCGACCTGATCCGGTGTTGGAAAAGCTGCCGGGCTGCCAGTGACCTCCGAGTCGATCAGTTCGATTGCGTCCTTATTGGCGGTAGCATACCAGGTGTAATTAGTGTCATTGGCACCTACTTGTGGGCGGCTCACGTAGTTCAGGAACAGATGTGCATTCTCGATATTCTTGGCATCTGCTGGAATGACCCAACTGTCAATCCACAGCTGTGCCGCGCCTGGTCCAGGTGGCAGGAAGAAATCCAGCACCACGCCAGTGTTAGCTTCTTCAGCGCCAGACATTGCCAGCAAGCCGTCTGGTCCCCAGGTTACCGCAACACAAAACTCACGTGTGGGCATTCTTTGATAGGCATAGTTATCAAAGGTCTTGATGTATGGGCGAATTTGTTTCAACAAAACTTCGACTTCTTTATAGTCATTTTTGTTGGTAGAGTCAGGGTCCATACCCAGGTAGGCCAGGGCCATTGGTATGATGTCGCCAGGTGAGTCGAGGAATGAGACACCGCATTTGGCCAGCTCTTTCATATGCTCGGGCATAAAGATCATATCCAGAGAGCCAATAGGTGCAGCCGGATAAGTTTTTTTAACCAGTGCCTCGTTATAGGTTACGCCGTGCGTGCCCCACATATAAGGTACTACGTAATTGTTACCCGGGTCCCAGTTGCTGCTCAACTTATTCATGACCTCGGGACTCATGTGCTTGAGGTTGGGTATCTTGGACTTATCAAGTTTCCGAAGTATTCCGGCTGGTATCAGACGGCCAGCATCGGAACTTGAGTGGACGAGGACGTCATAGCCAGTGCTACCTGCCAACAGTTTGGCGTCGATGGCCTCGGCAGAGTCATAAACATCGTAGGTGACTTTGACGTCATATTCTTTTTCGAAATTCGAAATCGTGTCTTCGGCAATATATTCTGCCCAGTTGGTCACGTTTAATTCGCCGGCCGCGTTTGCCGCACCCGAACCTACAATCAACGCGGTTACCGCGGCGCTGACGAGGGTGCTTTTAAGGGAATATTTAAGTCTTTTCATTTCTCTCTCCATACATGGGTTATAGATAATTCGAGCATCAGGGCGCTCGAGTCGATTTTATTATCACTGGCTTTACCGACGCTTAATCAGTAATGCTGTTGTACTCGTAAATTCGATTAAAATCGACATTAACATATTGGCGTTGCTGTTGTCATTTAATTGAATTCTGAGGCTGATATATTATTTTTAAGTTAATTGTGATCACGAAAATAGTCAATGTCAATCGTTAACATTATTAAAAAAACCAAAATTTTAAGGTGTCGTAAATTACACTGCCTATGATTAATTCGTATCAGTGATTACATTAGTTTGGCACCTCCGATAATTTACGAATATCCTGTTGTTGGGTCGGATATATAACCTCCATCAATTCGAAAACTGTAGCGATGGCCTGCTGCCGTTTTAATCCGGGCACACCGATAAAAAATTTCTGACACAGTCCATCAATCATGCCTTCGATACTAAGGGCCGCTGTTTCTGCGCTTAACGCTGAAGGACTGATTGCCTCAATTTCTTCGCACAAGGATAATAGCGTGGTTGAAAATTCCAAATCATTATTACCACACAGTTCCATATACCTGGGGCGAGAACGAGATTCCCCCCAGAAGGCATACCAGACACTAATTTTTTTCCGATTGAAGATCGAAGCCGAGAAAGTGGCTTTTACCAGTGCGCAAAGACGAGAAATGGGGTCATTAGCAGCATTGTTGAGTTCGCTTTTCCAGCATTCGACGTATTCCTGGCTCAAATGACGCAGAGTTTGTTCGAGTAAAGCTTCCTTGCTGCGAAAGTGGAACACAACTATGCCTTGCGACACACCGGCACGTTTGGCAATGCGCGCTATGGTGGTCTGCGAAATGCCAAGCTTATCGATGCAATCGATGGTTGCTTCAATAAGCTGAAGCTTGCGAAATTCAGCTTGAACCGATCGATTCCGGCTGGGCAGATTTTTTTCGGTGACACTGAGTAGCATTAAGTATTCGTATATTTATTCTGACAGCACTTTAAAATTAACTGAGTATATAGTCAACTAAAACACTTATATTGTTGAAATAGTTGACTATTAATAATTAGCAAATAAGATGTACCAGTCTTTTTATTTACACCTATTTATGTAGAGGGGTAGTCGCCATGTCGAGCGAAACGGCGGATTTAATGTACACCGATAATCAATTCATTCATCCATGGGAAGATATCGTCAAGTTAGGTGAAAATAAACGCACCGTGGTCGAAAAGGGTGATGGCGTTTATGTTTACGACAGTGACGGTAAGCGATTGCTCGATGGTCCCGGTGGTATGTGGTGCGTCAATATCGGTCATGGTCGTAGCGAAATGGCGCAGGCTATTTACGATCAAATTATGCAGCTACCGTATGCTTCCCCCTGGTCGGTCACTACCGGCCCGGCTGCCCAATTCAGCGCCGCGTTGGCAGCTGAAGCACCGGGCGACTTAAACCATGTGTTTTTTACCACAGGCGGATCGACCGCAGTAGATTCGGCGCTGCGCTTTGTGCAGTTTTATAACAATGTGCGCGGCATGCCGAAAAAAAAGCACATCATTTCGCATAAAAAAGGTTATCACGGCAGTACTTACCTAAGTGCCAGTGTATCGGGCAAGGAAAGAGATAAGAGTCACCTCGATCATGAAGAAAATTTTATCCATCACATCCCCGCACCGCATTCTCTATGGAAAGCCGAGCATCAGTCTGATGCCGAATTTCTCGATCAATGTGTCAATAATCTGGAGCAATGTATTCTCGAAATAGGCCCCGATCTTTGTGCCGTATTCGTCACCGAGCCAATTCTGGCGTCGGGTGGTGTGATCATACCACCCCAGGGCTATCATCAACGCTGCCTGGA
>CBDUSZ010000078.1:0-12916 GCA_965370015.1 uncultured bacterium
CCGCTGATGGATTACATCAGCTATGCGCTGGATATACCGTATTAATAAAGCAGCTTCAGGCGACCGAATAATATCGGCCCAACAAAAACCACCGCTCTCCTGTAGGGTCAAATTCATTCGACCAATTCAGCGGTACGATCCCGTCTCCTGCGGCCGAATAAATTCGGCCCTACAAAAACCCACCGATATCCCCGTGTAGGGTCGACTCCATTCGACCAATGGTAATCATCGGCAACAGCGAAGACCCGTTAAAGACAAACAGACTACCCCCGCATGCGCTCCGCCTTCGGATCATACATAGCCGACAAACTCGCCTCGGCAGGCACCTTGACGCCACCCACATCAATCTCAAATTTACCCGAATCGAGATAATCTTTGGTCACGGCTTCGTCGACTTCGACATACCCAAGCCCCACCGATCCGCCCAGGGTATGGCCGTAATTACCAGAGGTCAGGTGACCTACAATATCGCCGTCGCGTAAGATCGGCTCATGGCTATAAAGCATCGCCTCCGGATCCTTGAGGAGGAATTGAACCAGTCGTTTTTTCATAAATGACTGCGAATCTTTTTGCTTTAAAATTGCATCGCGACCGATGAAAGGAGTTTTCTTACCCAGATCACAAACAAAACCCATGCCGCACTCTAATGGTGTATCCACTTCGGCGACATCGTGGCCATAGTGAACAAACTTCTTTTCTATGCGGCAGGTATCTAGCGTGTGCATGCCTGCCATTTTCAGTCCGTGCGCCTGACCCTTGTCCCACAGATAATCGAACCCATGTCGCGCCTGGTCAACCGGCACATATAGTTCCCAGCCCAGTTCACCGACGTACGAAACCCTGGCAGCATAGGCACGGCTAGCGCCTAATTCGACCTTCTGGAATGAGCCGAAAGGAAAGTGTTCGGTACTCATGTCGTGGTCTAATGTCTCGCTGAGCAGGGCGCGACTGTCGGGTCCCATTACTCCCATGACTGCCCAGGCATTGGTGATATCACTGACACAACAAAATTCGTCTTCGCCAATATTGCGCTTTAACCAGTCGATATCTTTAACAGTTTGCGCCGCGCCGCTGACTACCCAGTATTCATTTTCAGCGATACGGGTGACGGTGAGATCGGCCTCGATGCCACCGCGTTCGTTGAGCCAGTGGGTATAGACCATTTTGCCAACTTCGACATCGACGTTGGCGCTACTGATACGTTGTAAAACCTTGCAACTGTCGCGACCCTGTACCAGGTATTTAGCAAACGAACTTTGATCGAATAGCACCACTTTTTCGCGCGCTGCTTTATGTTCTGCAGCGTTATATTCGAACCAGTTCTGTTTGCCGAAGCTGTATTCGTATTTTGGTTCTACGCCTTCAGGTGCAAACCAGTTAGCTCGTTCCCAGCCGGCGGCTTCACCAAAACAGGCATTATGCGCGGCCAGTTTTTCATGCAACGGCGAATGGCGAATATTGCGTGCCGTGGTCATCTGGCGATATGGATAGTGATTTTCGTATAACAATCCCAGGGTTTCGGTCACCCGCTTTTCAATGTAGTACTGGGTTGACTGGAATGGCTGCATACGACGAATATCATTGCCCCATAAATCCATCGGTGCGTGGCCCAGCTCCATCCATTCAGCCAGTGCTCGGCCGAGCCCGCCAGAAGTTTGAATACCAACAGAGTTCAATCCGCAGGCTACATAAAAATTCTTCAGCTCGGGCGACTCGCCCATGTGAAACTGGTCATCGGGGGTAAAACTTTCTGGACCGCAGAAAAACTTGCGCCAGCCGACATCTTGTAGAAATGGTACCCGGTACATTGCGTGTTCGAGCACTGGCATAAATTGATCGTCCATGTGACCTTCGAGCTCTTCAAACGAAAAGTTATCCGGTACGCCGTTTTGTCCCCAGGGAATAGCATTGGGCTCAAACGCGCCGACCAGCAGGCTTCCCGCGTCTTCCCGATAGTAAGCGCATCGATCATGATCGCGCATCACGGGTAAATCGGATGGAATATTATCCTGCTTTTCGGTGATCGCGTAGTAGTGCTCGCAAGCGTGCAACGGCACACTGACGCCAGCCATCTTGCCCACTTCACGACCCCACAAACCAGCGCAATTGACGACAAAATCAGCCGCGATTGGTCCCTGCTCGGTGAGCACTCCGGTAACCTTGCCATTCGCCTGGTTGATAGCGATGACCTTAATGCCTTCGAGGCATTTCGCGCCGTGTTGGCGTGCGCCTTTAACAAACGCCGAGGTGATGTCGACCGGACTCGCGGTGCCATCCTGCGCGACCCAGCTTCCGCCGAGTAAATCACTTGTCTCTAAAAATGGATACAGGGACTTGATTTCATCGGGTGTAATCATATCGACGCGGGTAACGCCAAAGGCATTGTTCATCGCCGCGACGCGTTTTAGTTCCTCGAAACGGGCAACGCTGTGGGCGATGGAAAGTGATCCAACCTGCTTGAACCCTGTCGCCTGACCGGTTTCCTGTTCGAGTTCGGACAATACCGCCATCGAATATTCGCAGAGCCTGGCCTGCGATTCGTTCGCCCGCATGGTGCCGACCAAACCGGCAGCATGCCAGGTAGTGCCACTGCTGAACTGTTGGCGTTCGAGCAAAACCACATCAGTCCATCCCTGTTTCGCCAGATGGTAGGCAACACTGGAACCTATGACACCACCGCCTATAATGACAGCGCTCGCACGCTCAGGAATTTGAACCGACATGCTATTTAACCCTCTGTTTAGGAAGCGTGATTCTATGACTTAAAACAGCACCAGTAAAATTTTTAATCGAAGTTGGTGATCTTGTCTATACCGAACCGATCCAGCATGGTTCGAACCGCCTCCAGCGCACCCTGCATCTGCTCCTGATTCAGGCGACCTATGCAGCCGATACGGAAACTGTTCGCGACGGTTAGCTTACCCGGGTAAATCACGTAGCCCTGATCACGCAGCCCATCGTAAAAGCTGCTGAAATCGAATTCTGCGTTTTTAGGCATATGGAATGTGATGATGATCGGTGCCTGCAGGCTATCGGCTAACAGGGTTTTGAATCCCATCGCGCGCATACCCGAAATTATAAGATCCGCATTTTGTCGATAGCGCCCACCGCGACCTTCGACGCCGCCCTCTTGTTCGAATTCAACAAGCGCCTGATCAAAAGCCAGCAATACATGGGTGGGCGGGGTAAATCGCCACTGCTTATTTTTCATCATCGCCTGCCACTGGTCGTATAAATCAAGGCTCAGTGAGGGCGAATTACCCTTGGTGTTTTCCATCGCAGCTTGGCGTGCGATACAAAATCCCATTCCTGGCGCACCTTCGAGACATTTGTTGCTGGACGCTACCATAGCATCAAATTCAATTTGCCTGGTGCTCAGGGGTAATGCGCCAAATGCACTCATCGCATCGATTAACAATCCGCGTGAATGGCGTGCAACGATTTCCGCTATTTTTTCAATCGGATTGAGAATGCCCGATGTGGTTTCACAATAAATCATCGCCACATGGCTGATACCCGGGTCGCCAAGCAGATTTCTATCGAGCTCTTCTATGTCGACCGGTACATCCTCAGCCGATTCCTGGATGATGTAATCACGTCGATAATAATCGCAAATTTTGGCGATACGGTGACCGTAGGCCCCGTTCACCAAAATCAACAGCTTCCCATCGGCTGGCACGAAGTTACCGATCATGGCCTCAACAACAAAGGTGCCACTACCCTGCAAAGGCACACAGACGTGGGTGTCATCCCCATCGACGATTCCTAACAGTCTCTCCAGGATGCGTGTGTTGATGTCGATAAATGTATTATCCCGCGACCCATAATCGTGCAACATCGCCTGCTTCACCGTTGCCGATGTAGTGAGCGGTCCCGGCGTTAGTAAATAGGGGTCACCGGTCGGTGAGCTTACTGCTGCTTTTTCGCTTGAATTTTTTGTCATTGCTATTTATACCCTTGTTAAAGTATTCTTTAAATCAATATATCTATTGCTTAAAATAGGTTATGCCAATAGCTCACGCCCATCTTCGCTCTTTCCACGCGGTCGCGACACACGGGAGTTTTACCCGCGCCGCAGAAGTCCTGCACATCTCCCAGCCAACCCTGTCGGGACAGGTAAAAGAGCTGGAGGAACGTTATGGCATAAAATTATTTTTACGCCATGGTCGCCACGTCGAACTCACCGATATTGGCAGATCGGCCTATAGCATTACCCTGCATTTATTTCGCCACGAAGAAGAAGTCGAACAACTGTTCCAGTCGGCACGTGCGCTAACCACCGGGGAATTGCTGGTCGCGGCCGATTCTCCTTACATTGTTACCCCGCTATTAGCCCAGTTCCAGCGCTTGTATCCGGGTATACAAATTTCAATCCGATACGGTAACTCCGAGCAACTTATGTCCTGGCTCGAGTCGCGTCTTTGCGACGTGGCCTTTTTGCCGAATATACCGCAATCTGATACCCGGTTTATTTCCATACCTCTAGAACCTGACAAGCTGGTTGTTTTCGTCAGCCAGGATCATGTCTGGGCCGAGCGACGCTCTGTTACGATGGAAGAGATATTAGAACAACGTATTGTTCTGCGCGAAAAAGGCTCGCGTACTCGCTCAATATTTGAAGAAGCCGTCACCGAGGCCGGTGGGCGACTACGCGATGTAATGGAAATTAGCGGACGCGAGGGCGTACGCGAAGCAGTGGCTGCCGGTTTCGGGGTCGGCATTGTTGCCGAAAACGAGCTGGTGGCCGATTCCAGGCTACGGCCACTTCGCGTTAGCAACGCGGAACTCATCCACGAGGAATTTTTCATTTGCCTGAAAGACCGCCGCTCCCAACGCGTCACCGATGCATTCCTCAAAATGATTTATTCCAGCCAGGACACATAAGAATCCTGGCACTGGAATTTCCTGTTGTCGTCCCTAAGGCTTATCACCACGTCTCAAACGTAATTCTATGTCGTCTATACAGGGCATCAAATCGGCGATGCTATCGATTACATAGTGCGCGCCTCGCTGATACATTGTGGGATAAATACGATCGCGATGTTTTTGTTTCACCTCTTCTGAAAATGAATTCCATTCGTCCAGTTGGACGCCCACCTCGTTACCGGAAATGGCCAGGCCAATACCCCAGGCACCTGCATTCAATCCTTCTTCTATACCAGTCAGTGTATCGTCAATTTTAATTACCGCTTGCACCGGTGAAATGTCTAGCTCGAGCATATTACGCAGCACCATATGAGGGAAAGGACGGCCGCGTAAGACATCGCCGGCACCAAAGGTAGCATCGGGTTCATAACCCTGTTTGGCCGCGTCGGCCTGGTTGATAGCCAGCATGCCTGGCAGATAACCAGAGGTCGAACCAATCTTGTAACCGCGTTTTCGACATTCGGCAATCACTTCGAGAGTTCCTGGAATCAGCTGTGAATATTCAGACAGGCAGGCCTCCTGCATCGGCACGAAATCCGCAAACATGCTGCCGACATCGTCGTCGGTGGGTTCGGTGCCGTGTTTCTCAACCCAACGGCGGCGTACACTGGGAATTTCACAGATCAACCCAATATGGACTCTTTTGTGCGCGCCCATCGGCACTCGTGCTTCTTCGAGACTGATGGGAACTCCCGCTTTTTCGAACACCTGGCGGAAAACCACTGCTGGCGCCATGCAACCGAAATCCATGGTAGTGCCAGCCCAGTCGAGTATGACGCAACGCACAGGACCGCGGTAACTGCGGGTATAGGTAAATTCTCGCTCGTGAGTAAATTGCATAATATTGGAACCTTAAGTCTGTAACGGTTTAGAGATAGTGAATGAATATAGCCACCCATTTGAAGTCAGGCAGACTATGCACAAACCCCATACGCAACAAATGGATATTACTAATAGCTAGTATTGTCATGCTCTATAGTTAAGGTAGACGCCTCCCCATTACAAAGCTTTCAGTTCGAATCGGCATGGATTAGTTCCAGTTCTCGCCCTTATCTGGGATTCCCCTGCTAATACTCGACCTGTGAGCTCAAACCTATTATGCTTATTCGAGAAATAGTTATGTCATTTATGGTGTCGGTTTTTGTATTACTCCAAAAGTCCGCCATTGTAAGTAGGTTTCTCCGATATTTTAAAAGCACCTTTGGTTATTAAATGTGCACAGGCGACTAGAAGCCCATCTGGGCCGATTATCCAATTACGCGCGATGCCTGACAGGCAATCGCGATACTGCCCGTGATTTGGTACAGAGTTGCGCGGTTAAGGCCCTGGCGGCCAAAAATATACCCGTTGATGAGCCTGCCTACCGGGTCTGGCTATTCAAAATTCTAAGAAATATTTTCCTCGATACCCTGCGTAAAAAAGCTACCGATGAGAAAATTCTGCGAGATTTGACTAATAATTCGATTCTGGAAGGGAATAATGAACAGGAGTTGTGCGTTTATAGTATTGAACGGAGAAATATCGATATCCTCTCTGTTCGAGAGGGATTGGCAAAACTGAAATCCAGTCAGCGGGAAATTCTCGTATTGATAGATATGGCCGGATTCAGCTATCGCGAAGTCGCTAAACTCCTACACATACCAGTAGGCACGGTGATGAGCAGGCTTAGCCGATCCAGAAATGCGCTACTGCGTGAAATAAATGGAGTTAATATCGGACCGGCTATCGTGTCCGATATTAGAAAAAGTAAATGAAATCTCAATATAACCTGGAGACGCTGAACGCGTACGTAGATCGTGAACTGTCGGCGAATGAAAATGCTGAAGTTGCTAATGCAATTGCGCTCGACCCGGAATTAGCACGGCAATTCGCTACCTTGAGTACGCTTAAGGCGACGCTGGCAGCTGCCAATTGTAGCCACGACGAACTTTATGATATCGATTTGTCGAGGAAAGATAAAACCTGGTTGCCCTGGATAGCCGCCTCTGTCATTACTATAGCACTGGGGGCGATCATCGGCTGGTTGATATCGGTCAATAATTTATTGCTACCCATCGATGGAATTCAACTGGCTGAGAAGGTACACACCGAATGGCTGGAAAAGAACTTATCGGCTGGCGGCCATAATCTGCAACAGGTTTCGGCAGAAGACCTCGATTCACTGCGAATGCTCGCCTACGTGCCTGATCTGTCCGGGGTTAATCTGGCATTTAGCGGCGTACGCAAAATATCCACTGGAAAAACCAACGGCATGCATATCGGTTACCTGGGGCCAAGCGGCTGCATGGTGAGCCTGATCGTGCTGAATAAACCGATGGGGTTGTCGGACGAATTGGCAAGTTTTGAGAGTAACCAGCATTTGTTATATGGATGGCAGGTTGATCAGACTGTATTTTACTTATTAGCTTATAAAATGGATCCTCCGCGCCTCGCTAAAGTAGCCAGAGTAGTCAATAAGCTGACACGCGAAAGATTGCCGCTCGACCCGGAATCGATCATTGCGCTGAACCAGGCTCGTTCTGCGAGCAAACCCTGTCTTACCTGATTTTAATGCCCGAAATTTAAATATTCCCTCTTAAGCCGTACCCGAAAATATACTAGTATTCCCCCCTTAATTTGGGCAAAGAACCCAGTCTAGAAGCAATTCGGCGGTAGCTTTTCGGGCACTACTTTACAGCCAAATAGCACAATTTTCCGGCGCAAACATAAAAACCCCATTAATGTAGGGAATAAATATGCCTTCTATCGCGTTTATATACGTATGTAGGTGCGTGCTGTGGCTGTCTATATTAAGCACCATCTGCCAATAATTGGGGATGCCAAAGGCCATATTTCACCGGCCCGGAGCTATCTCCTACATAATGCCCGATTGGATATTATCCAGGGGGTCTAATAATAAACTGGGGAAACATAATGATTTATACCAAGTCGCATCCGGCCTTGCTGAGCATGGGCGTGTTATTTGTAGCTATCGCCTACCTTGCCGACTCCGGCAACATGGGCGGAATGATCGAGTACCTGAGCGCTGGCAAGTATGTCGGTGAAATGATAGGCATGGGCTACGCATTCGGTACCGTAGGTGTCCTTGTCGGCGCCTGGCATATGTGGGGCAGGCATACGAAAGGTAATCTTGACTATTACATGTCAAGCGTCGCCGGCGCCTTCTTCATCCTGGTGATAGCCATGTTAATACGCTGGTATATAGCACCGCTGGTTGCTGTAGCTAGCAAAGCTTTGGGACCGGTGATGGGCGCCAAGTACCTGCACCAGGTGCTTGGACTCAATTATGTAGTACTGGGTATTCTTGCCGGTATCATCATCGTCAACGTTTTCAGGATTCCCGGATGGGCTGAAAATGGCGTGCGGCTGTCACGTCTCGGCCTTAAAACAGGCGTAATATTACTCGGTACGCTATACAGCCTGGCTGAACTACAGTCACTCGGAAAACTATCTGCGATAATGGTAGGGTTCTTCGTGCTTGGTTCCGTCGGTCTGGTATTAGCCTTGGCGAGAATGCGTAATATCCCGAACTCGATGGGTGGAGTGCTTTCCGCTGGCATGGGGGTTTGCGGCGTTTCCGCAACAGTGGCTGCCGCTCCCGTAGTGCAAGCCAAGGCCGTAGAAATCGCCTATACCATCGGCACCATTCTCATATGGGGTGTCGGTTGTATGTTCCTTTTCCCTGTCGTTGGACACATACTGGATTTAGGGCATATACAGTTCGGAGCCTGGGCAGGTACCGGAATATTGAATTCGGCGCAGGTCGCCGGTGCCGCGCTGGCCTATCAGCCAGACGGTATCGAGACACTGAAGGTCGCCGAGATATTCAATATCACCCGCGTACTGTTCCTGCCGATTATCGTCCTTTGGTTAGCTGTCTGGTATGTCAAACATGAAGGTGAAACAGAAGGCCAAAAAATCAAAGTCGGTTCCGTGATATTTGAGAAGTTCCCGGTATTTGTACTTGGTTTTATCCTCATGTTCGCCCTGTCTTCAACTGGTGTTTTCGCGCCAGCTCAACACTACAAGGGAAAATTCTTCGATAATAATGTGAAGGAATCAAAATTATTGAAAGATGAGCAGATAGCAGTACTCAGTGGAGAAGCAGGCAAGTTGCAACGCCTGGATCGCAAAGAGGCGCTCGCCCGTACACTGGAGAACAGGAAAATTATGAGCATTGACGACGAAACCATTCTTCGTGGTATTTACAATGCAAAAGTACTTTCCAAGGGTGCCAACAAAATTATCAAGGGTGCCACCAAGGCGGTGCGTCATACTGCGAAGAAGATCAGTAAATTCAGACAGTGGATCACCCTCCTCTTCGCTTTTGGCCTGACCGGACTCGGTATGCAGATTACCTTCGCATCGATGAAACAGGCTGGCGGCCAACCGCTTGTAATCGGTGGCATAGTGGGTACCGTAAAGGCAGTGCTATCACTCATCGTAATTTTATTGTTCGTTCGCGAATCCATCTAACCGGAGCATATTAAAATGACTGATCAACAACATGATTCGCAGGACATTGATTTACAGGAAGAAGCAGGCGCCAAATTTCACAGAGGTTCGGCACTATCGATTTTCCACACCGACCGCGCCGAGGATTTCATTGCGCTGTTGTGTGCAATGTCGATTGCTCTTGGCGTATACATCCTGATCTAAAGATCTGTAGGGCTGTAAATAAACCTGGTGTCCCGTGGGCACCAGGTTTTCCTTTGTGTAGAATCTAACCTCAAGCCGTCAGTTAAACCCAACAGCGCTATGAAGACCCGATGAATATAGAAAAAGTAATTTTAGCCAGCCACGGCACTACGGGTGCCAGAAAAGCCGAACAGAAGGCTATCGATTTTTGTCTACAAAGTGGTGCAACACTCCATCAACTGTATGTGGTGCCGGATTTCTGGAAAGGTATGATGGGTGACGACTGGTTAAATAATGCAGTTACCCAGAGTCGCTTTGGTGACTACGTAGAATCAGAGTTGGCCCGGGATGCCGCTATAGAACTGGAACGCCTGGCAGAAATATGCAACAAAGCCGGCATCACCTGCAGCAGCGAGGTTCTTCTCGGTAAACCGGCCAGCTGCCTGATCACGGTCTGCGAACAAGATAATTTTGACCTCGCGGTGATTGGCTCGCCAAGACCAAAGGGAACTCCCGGATTACGTTCACGCATGGACCCAGAACTGCTGGCGCGCTCACTGACGATTCCGCTATTGACAGTTCCATACCTGATAGCATGAGCAAAGAATCGGCAGGCAAAGAAGATGCCGCATGGGTCACCATCGAGACACCTTTTGATCGAGCAGAATTGAGCTTATTTCTTCAGGATGTCGAACGTTTATACCGTATTAATCCAATGTTGGTTTTTGACCAGTGGGAAAAAACCGGGGAGTTGCAATACCACCTTAAAGCAAAAAACCAAAGCAATAATCAACTCATCGACACCATGCTCAATGTAGAGCCAGGCACCGATGGTATCATCGTGCATTACCAGCAAGGCCTCCGTTCAAGCACCAGTTTTCGTATAGAAGAACAGGACGATGGAGGTGTAAAGCTGATTGTCACCGATGACTACTCAGATGTTTCACTGAACGACCGTGAGGCCCGCATAGACGAGGTTGATAAAAGTCTGGTGAACTGGGGAAGCCATCTACACCGCTACATGCATCTATGGAATCGCTGGTCGTGGTTACCCGGTTGGCAATTTTATATGCGCAAAGTCTGGCAACCAATGAAGCCCATGGCGCGTCGTATCACCCAGATACTGTTAATAATTACACTGGCGGAATTTGTATTATTCCTACTGGTATTTACCATATTCAGCCTGGAACTGCACAAGTACATTAATTAAATATATCGAGTGACACAGACAGTATAAAGCGAACTTCAAATTTAAGTCGCGGCGGGTTTGCCAAACTCGATGTTGTAAACCAGATCAGTCTACCAACACGTTTATCCCCCCTGATGTCAATGAATCTACAATCTTGTCTATCGGCGCCGGACGTTGCGGTGTCTATATCTATGACGACAATCCATTAATATATAACTTTTAACTTATATATATGTTATAACCTGATCGCAATTACCCAACAAACTGGCACATGGGCGCGCTCAATACATTCAGCTCTAGACAGCAGGCATTATTAAACGCCTTATTACATCATCAGGCTGGCATCAGCGTGGATGAATTAGCCAACCATCTGAATATTTCTCGTAACGCTACTAATCAGCACTTAGCAAGCCTCGCCAGGCTGAATTTGATCGACAGTGATTTAAGACCCAGCACCGGTGGACGTCCTGTGCGGGGCTATTTTTTATCATCACTGGGCCTCGAGCTGTTTCCCCGTTGCTACGCAGATTTGTCTAATTTACTCATCGACTGGATTCGATCTAATAGCGGTGGGCTGGGATTGCAAAAATGCCTCTCTGACCTGGGCAAACAGATAGCCCAACAATTTCTGCCGCGAGTGAGCGGGCTAGGCAGCCTGGCTTTAAGAATCGGTGAAGTTGCGGCAATTATGAATGAACTTGGTTATGAGGCTACTACCCAGACAACAGATGATGGCGCTAGCGAAATCATCGCCAGTAACTGCGTGTACCACCAGATTGCCACCGAGTGTGAGCAAATCTGTGAACTAGATTTGAGCCTGATGGAAACGCTACTCGAAGCCAGGGTAGAACACCAGCAATGCATGGTGCGTGGCGGTCATTGTTGTCAATTTGGAATCAGCCCCCGGCCGCTTATTCAGACCGAATAATAATGCCCAATAATGCCGAAAAACACGATTGCACCGACCCAGTGATTATGCAAAAAGGCTCGAAAGCAATTTTCCGGGACGCGATAAGCGATTAAAAATTGCTCAAAAATGAAGCATCCCATCGCCAGACCAAGTGCATAAAAATAGAGTGCAGAGAATCCCAGTTCACGGCCAGTCAAGCCAAGCGTTAATATGAACAGAGCTTGAAACAGCGCGATGATTGCACGGTCGTATTCACCAAATAGTATTGCACTCGACTTGATGCCAATTTTCAAATCATCCTCGCGATCGACCATGCTGTACATGGTGTCGTATGCCACTGTCCATACCAGCGTCGCTACATACAGTAACCATGCCTCCTTGGGCAGGCTCCCGGTTTGAGCGGCAAACGCCATCGGCACAGCCCAGCCAAAAGCCGCGCCGAGGTGTACCTGTGGCAAATAATGCAAACGCTTCATAAAAGGGTAGCTCGCGGCGAGTAGCAGACCGCCGATGGAGAGCCAGATGGTAAACTGGTTCAGGCTCAGCACCAGTAAAAATGCCAGTAAGCTAAGTACAGCAAACACCAGAAGCACTTCTTTTTCGCTAATTCGTCCACTCGTCAAAGGCCGATCTTTTGTGCGGGCCACGTGGCGGTCGATGTCGCGGTCGACGTAATCATTGATCGCGCAACCGGCTGAACGCATGAGAAAAACGCCCACCACAAAAACCCCTAATACCCATAGATCGGGGGAACCTTCACCGGCGATTGCAAGCGCCCAGAGTGTTGGCCACAACAGCAGGTATACACCGATGGGTTTATCAAATCGAATCAGTTCTGCGTAGAGACGTATTTTTTGTTCCAGCTCTGCTTTAGTCACTTTATTGATTATCTTTCTCTTAACAGAAATTTTTCGCTACTATACCGATCAAACAACTCGGAGTCTTTGCGAGAATAGGAGTCGTAGCGAGAGCAAGCTGTTTTGAGACCAATTTTTTGATCATTTGAGGCGAAAAAATTGACTGGATCAATTTTTAACAGCTTTAGCTGGCCCGAAGGGTGTAGGGCAGGATGCCCGGAATAATAGTTGCGCTATTTACCGGTTTTTTGCTCCTGCAAAACCGGCATACCGTATATCCTATACATAATCTAAAATGATCGAAAATAATGGACCAAAACAGCTTGGTCGCAGTAGGCTTCCTATTCTCGGACAGGCTCCCGTCAGGATGCTTAAATGATACGAAATTTTGAAGGT
>CBDUSZ010000079.1:0-12894 GCA_965370015.1 uncultured bacterium
TAGTAGTTGATTCAGATCATTAACGCGGGGCTAGATACCATTTAATATCTACATTAGTTTTTGCCATTAGCGTTGATGATACAACGGGAGGGGAAAATGCTCCCTTTGGAAGCAAATACGGCCTGGTCTCCTCCCTGACAACATTTCTTACCGATCACACCATATCACCAGGGATTGACAGTTCCCTATTGGCCTGCTCTCGTATCTGCAGTTTTGTCGGCTAATATGTTGCAGATATCGATAAAGCAATTATGATTATATAAAAAGTTAAAATAGCCGGATAAAAAAATGCGACATCGTACCTGTCTTTTTTACGGTCTGGACGTTATCGACATTACTAATACCACTCAGTACCATGAAGTAATGGTCACCCCTAATTTTCAATTCGGCATTTATTTACGTACCCTTGCTTCGGTATAAACAACAACTCTTTTAAGTTCCCGGGTAGATATTTTTACAAGGTGCCTGGCATCACCACCGCCAGTTAAAATCCAGTCTTTCTCCAGGAGTCTCGGATCTATAAAGATTTTGGCATTTGGGACGTTAAAAGGCGAGTTTCCGCCAACCTGTTGTCCAACATGCTTTTCAACCTCCTCTGCAGTGGCTATGCGTGGTCGCTCATCCAGTTCTAATAGTTTTCTTACTCTTTCAGTGCTAACACGGTTTACTGCCGGAACCATTGCGATAACCAACTTGCCAGCCGGAGTTAACATTACGATTGATTTGCTAATACTTTCGACAGGATGACCACTAACTGAAACAGCTTCTTCCACGGAATGAACACTTTTCGTAAAACTGAGGAATTCGGCTTCTACATTCTCTCTATTCAGCCAGTCCCTGATACTTTGTGAGTACTCTGTCATCGCATATATGTGGTTAGAAAAATTAGATAATTGCACAAAAGATTAATTTATCACAAGCAGGGGAAAGCGCATGCACTCCCATCCCACACTGGGACCCGGCAAACCCCCTACATGGAACACCAAAAATTCCTCGCGGGCATGAATCAGGCAACTCGTACGGTCGCTTTTATTATTACCGATGGAGTGCTGACATCAACATCAGTCATGCTATCCTTCACTGCATTGTACCCGCAAATGTAAGTATGCAACCTGGCTGATTTGCAACGCACTGTCGGGATTTTTTTACTGACTGGAATGATCAGGTGAATCACTATGAGTAGCGTAATATGACCTTATCGATTGCTGCACCGGATCAATCTAGCGGCTGGTTTGGCGCGCCTATTTCATCTTCCAGCATTAGCGTCGCTAGTCGCTGCCTGCACTGGCGTCCCGGTGTCGGCATAGCATCAGGTCAGAATATTACCGACCCTCGATTAGGGCAGTACAGGCTGTCACAATTTGCTGATGATATAAGCGTCAAAGATGCACTCACGGCCGGGGTTGATGCTGGCGGCGAGGCTGGACCACTGCATTCGGCCCGAGTAAGGCACATTGTTACGGCGTTCCGGGGGATCTTTAATGACACCACTGATCAGTGAGCAAATTCTCGATCGATTGATTGGCTTTGATACCACTAGCACCACATCTAATCTCCAACTTATTGATTTCATACGCAATTATCTAGACGATTATTCGATAAAATCTGAACTCATCCACAACGATGATAACACCCGCGCTAATTTGTACGCGACCGTTGGAGCGGATGATGTCGGCGGCGTGATGCTGTCGGGCCACACCGACGTGGTGCCGACCAGCGGTCAAAACTGGAATAGTGATCCGTACCAGCTGAAATCCGACGATCGATTATTTTATGGTCGCGGCAGCTGCGATATGAAAGGTTTTATCGCCTGCGCCCTGGCCGGGATACCACAAATGGTTGCGCAACCTTTGCAAACACCGGTACATCTGGCTTTTTCTTACGACGAAGAAATTGGCTGCGTCGGCGTGAAAAAGTTAATCACCGCGATGGAGGGGTTTGAAGTTAAACCGCGAATCGCACTCATCGGCGAACCCACCGAGATGAAGATGGTAATCGGCCACAAGGGCAAGGCGGCTTTTCGCGTCGAGCTGACCGGCTCATCCTGCCATTCAGCTTATATATCCAATGGTGTTAACGCGGTTGAATATGCCGCCGAGCTCGTTTCGTTTATCCGCAAAATGAACCAGGCGATGCAGGATCGCAATATGCTTGACGATGGTTATTCAGTTCCGTATTCAACCTTCCACGTGGGTAATATCAAGGGTGGCACGGCACTCAACATCGTACCCAAACAATGTGAATTCGAATTCGAAATACGTAATCTGCCGCAAGACAAACTCGATGACCTTGTGGATGAGATCAAACATTACGCGATGGACACTTTACTGCCCGATATGCGAACCAGATTCGAGCAAAGCGATATTCAATTTAGCCCTATATCGAATTATCCTGGATTATGTACAAATCCGGGATCGAACGTGATCGAATACACGAAACTGATCAACCCGATAATTACCATTGGAGATAATGTCAGTTTCGGCACCGAGGCCGGGTTGTTTGATCAACAACTCGGTATCAATAGCGTAGTCTGCGGCCCGGGCAGTATCGATCAGGCGCATAAGCCGGACGAGTTCGTGTCGCGACAACAGATGCAATATTGCGATACGATGATTAATAATCTGGTCAATCGTTGTATAGAACCTTATCCTTACTAACCAGCAGCCAGGTCTAATAGTAGGGCCGAATTCATTCGGCCATTTTTAATGGTCTGCAATAATTATTGGCCGAATGAATTCGGCCCTACATAGATCGCCACCCTCTGGAATATTTTCCTAATCATTGCTTTGTTGAGCATCACAAGCCGTTGGTTTATATTGGTTGCGATGGAAAATAATAATCAAAAACTGACGCTTGGTTGGCGGGAATGGGTGGCCCTACCCGACCTCGGTTTACCCGCACTCAAGGCAAAGGTTGACACTGGCGCTAAAACCTCTGCCCTGCACGCTTATTACACCGAACGATACCAACTCGACGGCGTCGATATGGTGAAATTTCTAATTCATCCGATACAACTCAATTATGACTTTCATGTCGAGTGTCACACGCCGATTATCGACTATCGTGAAGTCACCGATTCGGGTGGTCACAGGGAAATGCGCTATGTGATCGAAAGTAATATCGTCATCGGCACCCAACAATGGTCGATTGAAATGACCCTGACGAATCGTGATACTATGCGATTTCGTATGCTGCTCGGGCGCAGCGCTATGGAAAATAGAGCCGTCGTCAACCCCGAAGCTTCCTACCTGAATGGTAAACTGGGAGTCAGAAAACTTTACCAGTTGTAAGTGGAGTTAAACGCATGAAAATCGCCTTATTGACGAGAAACCGCAAGTTATATTCTTCGCGACGCATCATAGAAGCAGCAGAGCAACGAGGTCATGAAGTCAAAGTCATTGACGTCTTACGCGCCTACATGAACATCGTATCGCACAGGCCATCGATACACTACAAGGGTGAGATGCTGGAAGGATTCGATGCCGTGATACCACGCATCGGTGCCTCGGTAACCGCTTACGGTTCCGCAGTATTGCGCCAATTTGAAATGATGGGCGTCTCGCCCTTAAACGAATCGGTCGCAGTTACCCGCTCTCGCGACAAGTTACGTTCACTACAATTATTATCGCGTAAAGGTATCGGCATGCCACTCACCGGATACGCCAGCAAACCCGATGATATCAAGGATGTTATCAAAATGGTGGGTGGTGCACCACTGGTGGTCAAGCTGTTGCAGGGAACCCAGGGCATCGGCGTGGTTCTGGCCGAAACTCAAAAGGCGGCGGAGAGCGTTATAGAGGGATTTATGGGCGTTAAAGCCGATATCCTGATACAGGAATACATCAAGGAGGCTGGCGGGTCGGATATCCGCTGTTTTGTCATTGATGGCAAGGTGGTAGCCGCAATGAAACGCCAGGCGCCGAAGGGCGAATTTCGCTCCAACTTGCATCGTGGCGGCACTTCTAGTTTGATCAAAATAACCCCCGAAGAACGCTCTACCGCAGTCCGTGCTGCCAGAATTATGGGACTGAATGTTTCCGGCGTGGACTTATTACGATCTAACCACGGCCCGGTGGTGGTGGAAGTTAATTCGAGTCCAGGACTCGAGGGCATTGAAGGGGCTACCGGCAAGGATGTCGCCGGCATGATCATCGACTACGTCGAAAAGAGTTGCAAACCTGGTAAAACAAAAACCCGTGGCAAAGGATAGGTCCACCTCTGCAAAGCGGGATAATATCGAGATTGCCGGGGTCAGTGTCAAACCCGGAACTCGCCAATCCATCGATATTCCGCTACCCAGTTATTACACCCATAGCAGCGCCTGCATGCCGATACATGTGGTACACGGGCGTAATCCGGGTCCCTGCCTGCTGGTTTGCGCGGCTATTCATGGCGATGAACTGAACGGCGTCGAGATCGTGCGCCGAATTCTGGGGCACAAGCTGATTGATCGCATTAAGGGCACGCTGATTACGATTCCGATTGTTAATGTATTCGGGTTTGTCTCCAAATCGCGTTACCTGCCCGATCGCCGGGACCTGAATCGATCGTTTCCCGGCTCCGATACCGGGTCGATGGCCTCTCGACTGGCAAACATCCTGATGACTGAAGTCATTCCACATTGCACGCATGTGATCGATTTGCACACCGGCGCGCTGAATCGTGAAAATTTGCCGCAAATTCGCGCCAAAGTTATCGGCGAACCAGTCGTCGAAGAAATGGCTCGCGCCTTCGGGGTACCGGTAATATTGAATTCCGAATTTATCGAAGGAACCTTTCGCATGGCGGCGCGTGAACACGATATTCCGGTTGTTGTTTATGAGGCTGGTGAGGCGCTGCGTTTTGACGAAGTGGCGATTCGTGCAGGGGTCAGGGGAATACTGGGAGTCATGTCACACCTTGATATGCGACGAAAAAGCCAAAAACACAATCATACTAAAACCCTGATTGCCAACAAGAGTCAGTGGGTACGCGCTCATCAAAGTGGGATATTGCACTCGCTGGTGGCATCTGGAGCCAAAGTCGAGATTGACGATATACTCGCCTATATCAACGACCCATTGGGTGAAAACAGGGAAGCTCTGCTAAGCCCGATTGCCGGTATCGTCATTGGTAAAACCAACCTGCCGCTAATCTTTGAAGGCGAGGCGGTATTCCATATTGCCAAATACGAAGAGACCGATGAAGTATCCAATCATATAGAAGCTTACCAGGAAGAACTCGATCCATTGAGTGATACCCTGGCAAGTGACGAACCACCGCTGGTGTAGGGGAGAATAACACTCAGGCATTTTCGAGGGATAGCTCAACGGCTGGGCGTTTGACTGGCTCTTCCTTGATTGGCCAATGCACGATCGCCGCAAATATTCCAAGTGCAACGCCAAGCCACCAGACCACGTCATAAGAGCCAGTCTGATCATACAGAACACCACCCATCCAGACGCCCAGAAACGAACCCACCTGGTGCGAAAAAAACACCACGCCACCGAGCATACCCAGATATCGAGTACCAAACATGATCGCAACCAGTGCATTGGTCGGGGCCACGGTCGAAAGCCAGAGCACACCAATCGTTATCGAGAATATCACGACTGTGGTCGGTGTCGCCGGTATTAGCAAAAAAGCGCTGATTGCAATCGAGCGAAAAATGTAAATCAAAGACAGTAATTTCGGTTTTGAATATCGTTGCCCGATAACACCTGAGGCCAGTGAACCAAAAACATTAAACAAACCTATCAAACTGATCGCTACCACCGCCCATCGAGCCTCTATACCAATATCTCCAATATAGGCTGGAAAATGAGCAGTGATAAATGCAACCTGAAATCCGCAGACAAAGAAACCAGCGGTTAGTAATAGATAGCCTTTGTGGGCAAAAGCCTCACTTAGCGCTTGCCTGAAAGACTGCTCTATTTCAGAGCTGGCTATTTTTGAAGTTGACGCATTACCCCGCAATGCAATTGCTAATACTGGAATTAACAACATAAAGGCGCTCAAAACCAGTAAGCTATCGGACCAGCCTAATGTATCGATCAATCCTTGTGAAATAGGCGCATAGATAAACATACCAGCAGAACCGGCGGCCGTACCCAGACCGAAAGCAAATGAGCGTTTCTCAGGGCTTACGATCCGCGCAAGAGAGGACAAAATAACTCCAAATGAACAGGCCGCGATCCCTAGTCCAACCAGAATACCTCCGCCGATATGCAACCACAGTGGGGTTAAAGCAAAAGCCATCACTACCAGGCCGAGGATATATAACAATGCACCAATAAAGAGCACTCGCCAGGTACCATATCTATCAGCGATTGCGCCGAAAAATGGCTGCCCGATACCCCAAAACAGGTTTTGCAATGCCATCGCGAATCCAAAGGTGGAACGATCCCAGCCAGTTTCCTGGAGTATCGGTAACTGGAAAAACCCCATCGCCGATCTTGGGCCGAACGCCAGTAATGCAATGGCGCAGGCACAGGTGATGGCGATCAGCGGGAACTCTGATCTAGCGGGCTGTTTTGTTGCGGATAGGGTACTCAAATTAGTTTCCAGTTTTATTTTGCCTGAAGAACCCGTGAACGGATCGTGCCAGATATTAACACCAATTATTTGAATTTTGCGGCATCCATGAAATAATCCCGCGATAAAATTCAGGTATCAATAATATGAAAATTAAAATACTCACTACAGGCGGCACTTTCGACAAGATTTACTACGACGCCAACAGCGATTTTCATATTGGTGAGCCGATGGCCAGGCCGATTCTTGAGGAAGCAAATGTAACGTTTAAATTCGAGGTAGAGTCAATCCTCAAAAAAGACAGCCTCGATCTGGATGATGCCGACCGCGAAACTATCCGCTTAAAGGTACAACAAGACCCCTGCAACCGAATCGTCATCACCCATGGTACCGACACCATGATCGAAACCGCCATGAGTCTTCTAGAAATCGACAATAAAACCATCGTCATTACCGGTGCGATGCAACCCGCGCGCATGCGATTTAGCGATTCAGCCTACAATATCGGTGTCGCTACATCTGCGGTTCAGATACTCGGTCCTGGAGTTTACGTAGCAATGAACGGACAGATATTCGATCCCAGATCGACTCGCAAAAATACCGAAAAGAGTCGTTTCGAAACATCAACCTGAGCAATTACGATGCAAAGCTATCAACCAACTATTCTACAGTCTGTACCCGCACAGGCACTTTACCTGACTTACAATCTGCGTCAGTCGGTCAATCTGCAGCAAATTATTGAGAATTTGCAAAGCATCCATATCGATAACAATGTTATCGGTATTGGGCAGTCAATGCTCGAGCGCGTCAAGCAATCTGTAGCCGGTCTCAAATCCATGCCGGTATTCACTTCGAATCAAATCAGTTTGCCATCCACCGCGACCGACCTGTGGTGCTGGCTAGGTGGCGATGACCGCGGTGAACTATTACATCGATCACGCCGAATCAACCGACAACTATCCCCTGCCTTCGATTTAGTCGGCACAGTCGATGCGTTTCGATTTGGCGAAGGAAGAGATTTGACCGGATACGAAGACGGCACCGAAAATCCGACAGGCGAGTCCGCGCTTGAAGCCGCAATATTAAGTAGCGACAACGCGGGCATAAACGGTTCGAGTTTTGTCGCGGTACAGCAGTGGCAGCATGACCTGAATTTTTTTGAGGCACTCCCAGACGCGCAGCAGGACAATATAATTGGGCGGCGACGGTCGGATAATTACGAACTTGAGGATGCCCCTGCATCAGCTCACGTTAAACGCACTGCCCAGGAGAGTTTTGACCCGGAGGCATTCCTGTTACGCCGCTCGATGCCCTGGAGTAAAAACCTGCAGGCTGGGTTGATGTTCGTAGCATTTGGACACTCCTTCGATGCCTTCGAGGCCCAGATTAATCGAATGACGGGAAAAGAAGATGGCATAATGGACGGCCTGTTTCAATTTTCCAGAGTGCTAAATGGCGCTTATTACTGGTGTCCACCGGTGATACAGGGGCAGCTAAATTTGGCCGAAATCAATAAACCAGCGGGCGACTGAATAGGATGAAAAATGGAACTAACTCGAATACCGATCATCTATTACCTTCGTGCGCTTGACGCTTAATCGATAACATATTACAACATTATCCTGCTATGCCGAATTTACCAAAATAATCATATGATGAGTTCTCGCTCGATGTTAAAAACAATCTTACCGCTAGTTATTATCGTAATAGCAGTCGGCCTGTTTCAGCACCTGAAAGCCAGCAAACCCGAAAGGGAAAAGCCGGTACTAAAAGAAAAGGTCTGGCAGGTGGCGGTGATTTCGGCAGTAAAACAAAATCTTTCACCCAGCATCGAACTTTACGGACGCGTCGAGTCACCCGATTTTTTGCAGCCAGCCGCCCCGGGTGCAGGCGTGATCACCGAAGTGCTGGTGCAAAGTGGTAGCAGAGTAACCCCAGGCCAATTGCTGGTAAAAATCGATAGCAGAGATTTTCAGTCTGCCCTGGTACAGGCCAAAACGGACTTGCAAGACATTAAAAACCAGATCAGTGAATTAAAAATGCGCCACCGGTTAAACCAGGATGCGCTGAAAACAGAACGCCAGCTACTGCAACTGGCCGAAGATGAGGTAAAGCGGCTACTCAAACTGAAAAAGCAAAAATTGAGTGCCGATACTATTCTAAATGTAGCGCGCAGCGCACTGGGACGCCAACAGTTGTCGGTTTTTTCGAGACAGTATGAAGTAGAAAGCTATTCGTTACAGCTCAAAAAACTAAAGACCAGGATCATTCAAAACCAGGCTAAACTCGAAGAAGCCCGACTCAGAGTCGAACGTAGCGAGGTTTTCGCACCATTCGAAGCAGTCATTACTGCGACTCCGGTATCCGTAGGTGACCGGGTCGCAACTGGTGAAATTCTGGTAGCTCTTTACCCGGTGAATAGTCTCGAAATTCGTGCCCACATACCGGCGCGATATATTGCGCGCATACAGCAGTCGATGTCTAAGGGCGCGACCCAGCTCGCCCACATCGCCACACCTGGCATAAACCTGCAACTCGAACTAGTCCGACTCGCTGGTGAGGCCGAGCCATCCGGAGTCGATGCTTATTTTCGCGCAGACCAGTCCAGTTCACAGCTACACCTGGGAGCCCTGTTACCGTTAAAATTGGAATTGCCAGTAGAAAGTGACGTAATTGCGGTTCCGTATCAGGCGATCTATGGCAATTCACGACTTTATCTGTTGAAGCATAACCGCCTACAGGGTGTCGATGTGGAATCAGTCGGCGAATATGGTGATGAGGAAGGCGGAGCCTCGCTACTGGTGAAAAGCCTGGAAATAAACGCAGGCGACAATATCGTCATCACCCATTTACCCAACGCCGTTAGCGGTCTCAAAGTTGAGGAGCGAAACTGATGACACCTCGCAGTGACATCATAGGCCTGTTCGCCAGGCATCGGGTGGCGGCTAATCTACTGATGGTAATGATGATTTTGGCGGGGATAATCGCCCTTAATAAACTCAATATACAGTATTTCCCAAACTTCGATCTCGACACTATTGCAGTAGCCTCCAGGTGGAGCGGCGCCAGCGCCGAAGATATTGAGTCCGGCATCACCATCCCATTAGAACAGCGATTGCGCAGTGTCGACCAGCTCAAAGAAATGAGCTCGTCCTCTGCACCCGGGGTTTCAGGTATTGCGCTGCAGTTCCACGAAGGTACCGACATGGTGCAAGCGCTCGATAATGTGAAAAAGCAGGTAGACGACTTCACCAGCTTGCCCGATGAAGTGGAAAAAGTAAAAGTCACGCAAAGCATTCGCTACGAATCGGTGGCCCGATTACTGATTACCGGCCCGGAAAGATTGCAGGAATTACGCGTTATTGCGCGCCAGTTCGAAAGTGAATTACTGGCACGCGGGATAGATAAGGTGGAAATCAAGGGCCTGCCACAGGATACCCTGCAAATTTCGGTTGCTGCAGAGCAGATGCGACGCCTTGGTATGGGACTTGACGATCTCGCCCGACGCATCGATAACGCGAGCCAGGATTTACCCGCGGGATTAATGGGCGAAGACGATGGTACACGCGAAATTCGTAGCAAAAATCAACGCCGATCACCACTCCAGTTCGAAGGATTGAGCGTTATCAGCGAACAGGATAAACGCATCAACCTGGGTGATATCGCTACCATCAAACGCAAAATTAAATCGGGAACCCCGTCGATTACTGTGGGTGGACACAATGCGGTGGTTTTAGTACTGCGACGTAATGATAAAGGCGACTCGCTCGAATCAGCAGAAATTTTACAACAGTGGCTGGACGAAACAAGACCCACCCTGCCACCAACGGTCAAGGTACAGGTATTCAATCAACGCTGGGAATTGATCAAGGATCGTATTCTGCTATTACTTAAAAATGGGGCCGGTGGCCTCGTGCTGGTATTGTTGATTCTGTATTTGTTTTTATCGACACGCGTTGCTTTCTGGGTTGCAGTCGGCATCCCTGTTTCGTTTATGGCCACCCTCGCTGTGTTGTACCTGGTCGGGGGCAGCATCAATATGATTAGTCTTTTCGCATTGATTATGGCGCTCGGCATTATCGTCGACGATGCAATTGTGGTCGGTGAAGACGCTCAGACGCACTATGATATGGGTGAGGATCCGTTGAAAGCCTCCGAGGGCGGGGCAAGGCGTATGCTCGCTCCGGTTTTGGCCTCGTCGTTAACCACCATCGCCGCGTTTCTTCCGTTGATGCTAATTGGTGGTCACATGGGGAATATCATGATCGCGATTCCGATTGTTATCGTCTGTGTGATTATCGCCTCGCTGATCGAGGCATTCTTGATTTTGCCCGGACACTTGCGTCATGCTTTTGTCAATGAGCACCATAAAAAACCATCACGGGCGCGGGTTTTCCTGAATGATCGCTTTGGGGTTTTTCGTGATCGCTTATTCAGACCCCTGGTTCATTACGCTATTGAATTTCGCTGGGCAACAATTGCAACAGCAATCGCTTTCTCGCTGTTCGCGGCGGGCCTTTTTGTCAGTGGAAAAACCGGCTGGCAATTTTTCCCATCGCCCGAATCGACCACCGTTTATGCTAATGTGCGATTTGTCGCCGGCACTTCTGAACAAATTGTCGATACCTTTTTGCAGCAGTTAGAACAGGAATTAACCAACACCATCGCAGACTACGAGGAAAAAATTGTTTCGACCTATTACACCACGCACGCATCCAGCTCTGGACAGGGGCGGTCTATTGAAGGTCAACGCAATGGCTCAATTTACGTCGAATTAGTCAGTTCTGAAAAACGCAAAACTGAAAACCGCGACTTTATTAAGAACTGGCGCGGCCGCATAGAGCTACCCGTTGGCATCGATAGCTTCAAGATATCTTCACGCAGAGTTGGCCCTTCAAGGCGAGATTTGAGTATCCGCCTGACGGGCGCCTCGCCGCACCAGTTAAAAACCGCAGCGCTCGACCTGACCGAGGCACTTTCGGGGATTCCCGGTGTTAGTGCCATCGACGACGACTTGCCCTATGGCCGTGAACAGTTAATTTATTCGTTGAGTCCTGCGGGAGAGGCGCTTGGATTATCCATTTACGATATAGGTCGACAATTGCGTGCTGCCTACGACGGCATTATTTTACAGCGATTTCAGCAGGGTGCCGATGAGATTGAAGTGCGCCTTCAATTACCCGAGGAGGAACAACGCCGCCTTACCGGTTTGTACCAACTACCGATCAAATTGCCGAACGGCGAATTTGTGCCGCTTGAAAGTGTCGCTAACTGGGCATCTAACCAGGGTTTCGAGGCGCTTCGCCATTTCGACGGCAACCTGTCGGTAGATGTAACCGCCGATGTCAATCCATCGATTAACAACACTTCCGAAATCGTTAATGATCTGCGCAATTCGACCCTGCCCTCGCTGTCGAGTCGTTACGGCATTCAGTACAGCATCGAAGGCAGGTCAGCGAGTCAACGTGAAACCTTCTCCGATATGAAAACCGGTGCTCTGATCGCACTGTTGTTGATGTATCTGGTACTAGCCTGGGTATTTTCCTCCTATGGCTGGCCAATTCTGGTGATGATGACGATTCCGCTGGGGTTGACTGGTGCGGTACTCGGTCATTGGATCATGGATATGAACATGACGATATTATCACTGTTCGGCTTCTTTGGTCTGTCCGGTATCGTCGTCAACAATTCAATCATCCTGGTTATGTTTTACCAGCAGATTCGAGACACGGGCGTGCCCATTTATAAAGCCCTGGAAGAGGCAGCCTGCCAGCGCTTACGCGCGGTACTACTGACCTCAATGACTACCATTGCCGGATTAACGCCGCTGTTATTTGAAACCTCGCGTCAGGCGCAATTCCTGATTCCGATGGCTGTATCAATTGCGTTTGGACTCGCTTTTGCGACACTGCTCATATTACTCTTAATTCCGGCAATGCTGTCGATTTATGAAGATGTAAGAATGTGGCTGACCGCCGATTCGAGTAAAGCAATTATTGAGTCATAAACTGAAAGTGTACAATAATTAATAATGACTAAAAAATTCGAATTGAAAAATGAGCAACTCAAATCAGTTGCCTTACCGATATGGAATAATATTGTCGAGGCCGCGAGCGAACAAAATTATGCCAAATTTTCTCGTGGATTCTCTAATGACTTAATGGCAAAACTTTCTGAAGACCACTTTAAACAAAGCTGTGAAGATTACCCTCTGTTAACCAGTATCGCACCGGGGTCCGAGATCATCGATTCGATTCAACGCGAAAATGGCGTAACCATTTTATGGCGCTTACATAGCAAGCAACTAGCAGGAGAATTTCTCGGGCAATTGACTTTGCAAAGTGGCGAGAAGGGTATGGAGATTACTGGGGTTTCGGTTAG
>CBDUSZ010000080.1:0-12639 GCA_965370015.1 uncultured bacterium
CCAATAATGAGAAAACAACCCTTATTGATGATGCACCATCCCATTCGGGATAGGAATAATTTTTGGACGAGTACTATTCCAGATGATTGAAACCTGGTTTTTGTTATTTTTACGAGCGCGCGAAACTGGTCAACTGGCCTGGTAAATCGGCTCAAACTCTAGTATGCCGCATACGTCATTGGTAGTAATGGCTTCTATCGCATCAAAGATTAATTCAACTGGTTGTAATATAGCCGCTATATCACTTAATCTGGATCTCGAGACTATCGCTTTTGCCCTTGTTGTCGATCCAGCTTATATATACATTTTCGCTGGGGGCGCCCCTTTTAAAATTGAAAGACAAATAGGGCCTTTACTATGATGCTTATCGACTCAATAGTTTGGCAAAGTAGATAAAATCAATGACAGGAACAACAGCGCTATTTTCGGCAATGTCAGGCACTCTCAAATTAATATCGCTGGAAGCCGAGTGCTTATCACTGCCAGGTGCGGCTTTTAGCGCGCCCGGGTGTCAGTAGCCCCACTCCAATTGCTGTGGCAGTAGTGCCGAAAAGTACCATTCTTTGCAAAAATTTTCTGCGCATCGAGTTCATCAAAATTTCTTCGGGTTGTAATTTTTTTCAGAGTTTTAAAGGCTCGTGAATTATTATCGTAGTTTTGTCGATATCCTTAAAAATAAAGTCAGGCAGTTTCTGGAGGACTGCTGGCAACTCCCTTACAAAGTGCTCAACGCCAGCATAATCTAACAGACAGGGCTTGATTATTCTTATCCCCAAAGAGGTGGTTGGATATCCCCTATGCGTATTGACATGTTTGTTACTATACTGGCACTCTTAAAAAAAAAGCCAATAATTCCTAGCAGAAAAAGTATGAGTGAGCGCAATAATGCAAATGCACGATAATGAATCTTTCGCATCGGCTTTGAAAGATAACCATGAAGCCCTTTTTGGCCGACAATGGGCTGCCTGGGTAGGCGGCCTCCTGTTGGCGTTGGTCAACATTATGCTATTTGCCTACGAGAAACCATGGAGCGCGGCGGATGGTGTCAGGAACTGGGGCGACTGGGTTTTCAACACTCTGAACCTGGCAGACAAAATTATTATTCCTCCGCAGCTTTATTCTACTTCATTGTTAAACGTTGGAGTAATCGTCGGAGCTTGCGCTGCCGCTTTGCTTGCGCGACAATTTCGCATACAGGGGGCACCACCATTTGAACTGTTCAAAGGTCTGGTTGGCGGTAGCCTGATGGGTATAGGTGCGGCTATGGCGTTTGGTTGCAATATTGGTGGATTTTTCAGTGCTACCAGTGCTCTGTCGATGGCAGGGTTCGCGATGATGGCCGGTCTCTTCATTGGTGTCTACATCGGTCTGCGCCTGCTCATTCTTGAAGCAACCTATCTCGATTTTTCGGCTTCGAATCCGACTACCTCTTCAGACAATTCTTCCCGCTGGACCGATAAACAGCCGATAATAGGCGCAGTAGTATTAGCCGCTATTTTTGGACTGGCTTTAGTTTACGATGGATTCGATTACCCAACCCGAGGCGGATTTCTGCTGTTCGGCCTGTTTATCGGCATAGTTATGCAGCGTACGCGATTCTGCTTTGTGCGCGCTTTCCGCGAGCCTTTCATGACCGGTGATACCGAGATGACCAAGGCAGTAATTCTCGCAGTAGTAATCTGCACAATCGGTTTCTCAATTTTAAAATGGACCGATTTGCGCGACCCCGACGCCTCTGTCTCGATTGGTTTCTGGTTTGGCAGTCTGGTCGGTGGAATCATTTTCGGTGTAGGCATGTCTCTGAGTGGCGGCTGCGCCACCGGGTGCCTGTGGCGCGCAGGAGAAGGGCAGATAAAGCTATGGGTTGCAGTAGCAGCTTTTGGTCTGTCCACCTCCCTGTTCAGAACCTGGCTCGATGAGAGTGGCTGGTTAATGAAACTCGGCGAGCCAGTATTTTTACCGGATTTAATTGGCTGGAAATTAGCAGTGGCTACAGTAGTTGGAGTAATGCTTCTGTGGTATTTGGTGATAGTATGGAATGAAGTTAAGAGAAAACTTATAGTTGCATGGTGACAGCTGAGCTAATCAATAAGCTCGGGTTGTTTTTTGATCGTTGTTAATTTAGAAGACAGTTTTATAATATTATCCTGGGGATATAATTATATAGATAACTTAATACTCGAGGGGGTATATCATGGGCATGAAGTCAATTTTTATTACAGCAGTACTGGTTTTAGTTGCGCTGACTGGATGTAGCACTGGCGGTACAAAGTTCGGCGCGCCTAGTGTCGGCATGAGCACCAAGGACTACCAGGCACTGGTTTTTCTTGATCCGCAAAACACGGTTCGCATGGACTGGGCGGCAGTGAAAGGTATGCCGGGTAATTTCCTGATTAACAATCAGGGGCATCCGTCAGTTTCGGTAGTCGATTATGAGCTAGGCGAAACAGTCAAGCGGATCGATATGGGTGAAACTGGAAACCACCATCTGTGGATAATCCCCGGTGCTCGTTATGCCTGGTCTTCGCAACGTTACGAGAGTGACCAGTTCTGGACCATCGACCTGACTACGCAGAAAGTTGTCGACAAATTTTCAGTAAGCATGAATGGCAAAAAAGTAATTGCTCCTCTGCATGTCGGCTTCGCCTACACCCAGCCTCTGGCCGTAGTGGGGAATATCCTCGACAAGAAACACGGTTATCTGACTTTTCTCAGCACCGCGACCAGAAAACCATTGCAAACCATAGAAATCAGTTGCCATGGTGCTCGTGATGCGATGTTTACTCTCGATGACTCGAAGGTTTTCACCACCTGCCAGCAGGAACCAAAAGGAGTGTCGGTGGTCGATGTCGCTTCACGCAAAGAGATCAAGATGATACCGATAAAAGGTGGTCGAGCCGGTGGCATGACTCCGGACGGCAAGTACTTTATGGCTGCCGCCGGTGGTAGTATTACATTCATCGATACCAAAACCGCCGAAGTAGTCAAGACTTTAAAAGTACCCGGTGGCGGCGGTAACTTCACCTGCCTAGCAGATAGTTCCAAGTGCTATAACGGCTTGCGCAAAGACAACAGCGTTGCAGTAATCGATATGAAAAGCCTGGAAGTGATAAAAATCATCAAAACCGGGCCAAATGCAAATCGACTCTATTTAAACCCGGCCAATCCTCGCTACGGACTGTTTGCTAACGAGTCAGGAAAGGCGGACTTTGTTACCGTGATTGATACGCAGGAAGACGTTGTCATAAAGAATGTCGGCACCGGTCTGGGCCCGCACAATGTTGCCTTTAATCCGGAGGGTACCCGTGCTGCGGTTACTACGACAAAGGAAACTGTTGCTACATTGATCGATACCTCGGCTGCGGACCCGATGGAATGGGATACGATTACCACAGATCTGGACGCTGGTATTCAAAACAACGGCGTACGCTGGGTTCCCACGCCTGAGGCGCTCTTAAACGCAATGAACTGAAGTTTAAAACTTCTTCGGCTTAACCTGCAACCGTATAGTGCGGTTGCAGGTTAACCACTTCCTTAATATCAGGAGAATCAATTATGTCTAGTCATCAGTCCCGGAGAGATTTTCTGCGCTATGCCATGGTCGGTGGCATTGCCGTACCGCTTACATTTGCTCCCGGGTTTTTCCAGCTAGCACAGGCTAAAGGATTCAACTTTGCCGCCGATCCCGGTAATTTAACCGACATGGAGCGCATCCATCTGCCCAAAATAACCTTACCACCGGTAGTAGAAGACGGCAGCCAGGCGCCCATACAGATAGAAGTGGATCATCCAATGGATGATGACCATTACATCAAAAGTTTACAGATAATCGGTTTCAATGACCCGGTACAAACCAAGGGGACCTTTTACTTCTCACCCCTTAATGGCGAGGCATTCATAGGTACGCAGATTCGACTCAATGGCGGAGAAAGCACCGTTTGGGTTGTCGCCGAATGCAACCAGCATGGCAGGTGGGCATCAAGCACTAATACCAAAGTAGCAGCTGGAGGTTGTTGAACGCATGGTTAAATGTGCTAAATCTCGGGCTGTTTTTTCTGCTCGCTTGCTGACACTGTTACTGGTAATTGGTTTTTACCAGCCTGCGACTGCGTTAGCCTCTGAATCTGAAAAAATTCGCATCATCAGCACTAACGATATCCACAGCTATCTTCGTCCTATCTATTACCGATACCAGGACGAGACCAAGCCCTGGGGAACCCAGTCCATCGAGGGCGATTACGCTAAAAAATCAGAGTATGAGGGCAAGGTTGGCGGCATGGCTTACGCTTCAACCATAATCAATCGATTTCGCTCAGAGAAACCCGATAAAACGCTGTTGGTCGACAGTGGCGATACCTGGCACGGGGCGGGTCTTTCGGTTTTCGATAGAGGCGTCTCCATGGTGAAAATCATGAATAAAATCGGATACGATGCCATGGTTCCCGGTAACTGGGAGTATTTTTACGATAAGGATCATTTTCTCGATCTCATCGATCAGGCCGATTTCCCGGTGATTGCCTACAATCTCGTTGATAAGGATTGGGGCGATCCTGTACTGGATCAGTACATCATAAAACAAGTCGGTAATTTGCGCGTTGCTATTATAGGAATGACCTATCCCTGGACAGCGTTGACCTCATCAGTAGTAGGAGCCGCCAAATGGTGGAAATTTGGCATCCAGGAAAATGAAGCCACGGAACTAATTGAAAAAATCAGAGAAGAAGAGAGTCCAGATCTAATCGTGTTTATCTCTCACGGCGGCTATGGTTACGACCAGAAATTTGCACAACGGGTTGACGGTATCGATGTCCTGGTCAGCGGGCATACGCATAACGCGGTTTTCGACCCTGTTATCTGGAACGACACCATAATTTATGAAGCAGGCGCACACGCGGAATTTGTATCAGTGCTCGATGTGGAAGTTAAAGACAAAAAAGTTAAGAGTTACAACTACCAGTTGGTTAAGGTTAATCAGGACTATGTTGCGGCTGACCCCGAAATTGAGAAACTGGTAGACGAAGCCTACAAACCGTACGACGAAATGCTAAGTGAAGTAATCGGACAGGCCCAAGGTGTATTTTTCCGCAGGGATTACTGGCAGAGTACACTGGGCAATCTGATTACCGATGCGTTGAGGAGCACGCAGGGCACAGATATCAGCTTATTCCCCGCCTGGCGTTACGGTGCAACCTTAATGCCGGGTAACATCACGGTAGAGGATGTTTACAATATTATCCCTACCGGTGGTCAGGTGTTTACCTACAAAATGTTGGGCAAGCAAATCAAAATACTACTCGAAAATATAGTCGATGCAGTTGCCACTAACGATCCGTACTCGAGAGTCGGTGGAGACATGATTCGGTTTTCTGGCCTTAAACTGGTTTATGACCTTGGCAATGCCAGCGGCGAAAGAATCGTTTCGATGATGACAGCAGATGGCCAGCCACTTCAGGCAGATAAGTTTTATTCGATAGCATCTGTGAATACCCGGTTCCAGAATAACCCGCTTTTTGGCGCTACTGATGTGGTAGACACTGGAAAAATATTTGCTGAAGAGTTGATTGAATATATCCGTGCCAATTCTCCGGTTAGCGCGGTACTGGATGCAAGAATTTCTCCGCGCAGGGATACTGGCGGCTAACAGTCGGATGGTCTACACACCAGGTTATCCTTCATACACTTTATTAGATAGAGAGGAGCAACAAAATGGCTAGCAAAATCAAGCCACCGAGAATGAGACTCGGCAGGCGTATCAAAAAAGGTCAGGTTTTTAAAGTTAAAGTCAGGTTTGAGCACCCGTCGTTTACCGGGTTGGGCCAGGTGGACCCTGAAACCAGTCCGACATTCAATCGTGCCATCCCGGTTTCATTTCTCAGAAATATGCTGGTTTATTACGGTGATGATCTGGTTAACCGATTCAATATGACTTCGGCTATCGCGGACAACCCTCTGTTTACCTTCAAGTTGAGGGCAGTAAAAGAAGAACCCGTTAAGGTTGTTTTTATCAATAACCACGGTGATCGCTGGGAAACGTCGAAAGACATCAAATTCTCGGCCTGACCCCAGACAGGTAGGAAAGCTGAGAACGCTACCCTGCTGCATATAAATAAGCTTGATATTGGATATAGTTATGAAACGAATATTTTCTTTAAATCTACTTGTCATATTGCTTACTGCGCTGACTAGTACCAGTACCTTTGCAGCGCGCTCGGTAGAAATGTTTCAAATCGAAGGATTAATTTCGGCGGCAAGCCCGAAAGCACTTACTGAAGAACTGGAGCGTGAATTAAATGCCAAGGTGATAAATCTGAATTTGAAGAACACCGAAAGTGGCTGGCCAGTGCTCAGCGTGGAGTTTGACTCGGGGCAGTTATCCAGAGGAGACATCGAAAAAACGATTGCTGGTATTGAAGATCCGGCTGGACACAAATACAAGGTGCATCAAGGAGCACCGTTTAACAACGCCGCATTTACAGACGAGGAGTTAAAGGCGATGGAGTTGTTTGGCCCGGCCCCACCCGATATTCCTGCAGTGACTAACCCGATCAATTCTTCGCAGGAATCAGTTGGGCGCGGTAAAATAGTGTTCGATGTCAATTGTGCCACCTGCCACGGAATAAGTGGTAATGGGCAGGGACCTGCGGCTCACGGTATTACCACATTCCCTCGTCAGCTTTGGGTCTGGAATAATACTGATTCCAGTACCGATGGTTATTTGTACTGGTTTGTTACCAATGGCCGTAACGAAATGCCTCCGTGGGGTCTGGTTCTATCCGAAAACGAGCGCTGGGATGTAATAAACTATATCAAGACATTGCAACAACCCGGGTAAGCGAGTTTGTTTCGGTTGAAATAGTGAACGTTAACCAGGATATTGTTGATAGACAATTTCAGACAGAAAGTTTTGACTTGCTTCTCTCCGATCTGGTTACGGAGATCGAAGCGTTAAATTACAGCGTTACCCGAATCAGTCACATCGACAATATTTATGATCGGCGGGAAGCAGGTATAGATGTAACCATAGGTTTCAAACGCTACAAGATTGTTGAATTTTGTAACCTGAACAACTGTAGTGCCTTGATCTCCGCGGATCTGCGATCAGGTGTATTTATGCCGGTGCGATATGTGGTTTATTCCCGGGTCGATGAACCTACAGTACACATCGCTTTTCTGAAACCAACGGCTTTTGCCACGATTTTTCACTCAGAATCGTTGATGCGGGTCGCTACCCAGATCGAAGAGGACATGAACAATGTGCTGGAAGAAATGGGCTATTAAACTTATCGCTGTTTTAGTGTTACAGACGGCACTGCTAACTAATGTTAACGCCCATGGTCTGTCGTCAACCCAGGTATTGACAGGGAGTGGTGGTGATTTCACCCTGCGCTCCTCTAATGGCCCGGTCGCACTCGAGCAATTTCGCGGCAAAGTAGTATTACTGTTCTTCGGTTACACTTCTTGTCCAGATATTTGCCCTACCACCCTGGCTGTTTTATCAAACGTATTTTCGAAACTGGAAGCCAGGGAACTGGATAAAATCAACGCGCTATTCATTAGCCTGGATCCGGAGAGGGATAACCTGGAACTGTTAGAAAAATACGCCGGTTATTTTCACCCTAATATCATTGGCGCGACAGATAGTGTGGAGGTTCTCAATCAGGTCACCGAGCAATATGGTGTCGCCTACGAAAGGAAGGAAAAAGCCGGTTCTCCATTGGGTTATGTGATCAGTCACACACTCGACGTTCTAGTGGTAGATCGCGAGGGCAAACTGCTGGACACACGGATACGACCAACCACCAGTTCGGATGATATCCTCGCCTATCTCAGGAAACTACTCAGCAACAGCCTGTAGTGACTATTATGAATTCTATTCGAAATCTGGTTTTGGTGTTTTTACTGACAAGCATGGTTTTCCCTGCTTCGGCTTACGAGCATGAAAACTCGCTGGTCAAATTTCAGGATTATTCCGACAATGTAGTCAGCACAAACAGAGATGCAAAAAAACCTTACTTTCTCCTGTTCTCTGCTGATTGGTGTTATTGGTGCCATCAGTTTGCCAATGAAACGCTGGTTCGACAGGATGTGGCAAACTATTTGAATCAAAACTTTGTCAACGTCTTCATAGACGCAGACATGAACAACGCCGCTTATGTAAAGTATCGTGCAGCGGGCTTGCCTTATACTGTATTTCTCAATCCTGATGGTACCCTCTACTATAAGTATGCCGGGACGTTGTATGGTGATAATTTTCTCGCCGTGATCAAGGAAGTGGCAGACAAAGCCGGGGTCGGAAAATATGCACTGGGAATGGAAGCAAACCAGGTCAGCTATGAACCACCCGCAAAACTTTCCGTATCCAATCTTGAGGATATCTCAGATACTTTCAAACAGGGGTTACAGGAAAATTTTGACTCCAGTGAGTATGGGCTAGGCAGGGGGCAGAAGGCTATATTTCCGCAGAGCTTTATGTATTTGCTAGCAAATGCTGACGCGACCGAGCGACAGCAGATCGTAGAATGGACTACGAAAACACTCGATCGGGCCATTGATCGCATATTCGACCCGGTGGAAGGGGGTTTTTTCCGCTATGCGGAAACACAAAACTGGCAAATACCGCACTACGAAAAATTAGCCGATTTAAATGCGGGTGCGGTGCTTTTGCTGTATCAGGCAAACGAGGCATCGCCCTCTCCAAGCCTGAAAAATGCAGCAGATAAAACCCTGGCCTATTTAACCTCAACATTATTTCATCCGCTCACGGGTACTTTTCTGAGTTTTCAGGTGGCCGACCATTACTATTACACGCTCAATGAAGAGCAACGAAAAACTGTTGAAAAGCCCAAGGTAATGAATAAAGTTTTTACCGACCGACTGGCCGTAACCCTCAACTACCTGATTCAGGTCCTGGATTATTCAGAAGATCAGGATCTGGAGAAGAAGGTAATACAGTCTCTCGATTTTCTAGCAAAGATGATAATGAGGGATGATGGGATAAAGCGTTACTATGCCATTACCAACAAGCGCTGGCTACTACCTGGCGGGATGTCCGATCATGCTTATGTAGCAAGATTATTTACTAATGCCGCGTCATATTTCAGCAATCCCCAATATTCAGAAGTTGCGGCGAAGGTATTGAAAGCAGCGGTCACCGATTTTTTTGACGCGGATAAAAGGATATTTATTGATCCCAGTGTCGACGACAGCACTAACGTGGAATATCTAATGGAGATGAACGGGTTGTTTGCCCAGTCTATAACCTCGCTAGGCGACAAATTGGGTCCCAGTGGTCGTATAATCGTCGAATCATTAATCACTTATTTTTCATTAATGGGGGAGCCGTTGGAAGATCGTTTTTGGAGTGCTACTGAATGGGAGTTTACCGAGGCATATGTACCTTACTTACAGGCCCTGGGAGATTTTATGTCCAGGCAAAATAGCGGATCATAAAATGCCATATTATGTCTATAAAATTAGTAACTCCGATGGAATAGGGTTGATTAAAAAATTGCACTTGATAGATGAGTTCCAGGCATTTAGAGAGGCTAAAATAAAGGTTAAGGAAATCCGCGCAAATAGTGAACCTGATTCAGAAGTTATTTACAAAGTGATATTCGCGGATAACCAGTTAATTGCCGAGGAGCAATTACTTGAAAAGCGGGAAAAGCCGACGCTAATGGAATATGAAAGATAGTTAAATTAGGCAGTAATTATCATGATATTTGCTTGATTGGAGGACGCTGGATAGTAATTAGGCCGACCCCCATAACAGCGAGACCTCCACCAATGGCGATTTTCACAGTAAGACTTTCATCTAAAAAGAAAAAACCGCCCATTACCGTAGTGACCGGTAGTAATAATAAAAAAGGCATTACCTGATTGACCGTATAGAGCCCGAGCAGGCGATACCATAATCCATAACCCAACGCGGTCATAATAAGGCCAAGATAAACCACCGCAGCCCAGGTGCTAGCCGAGGCTGTTTGAATCTGTGTAAAGTGATTGGTTTCGAGTAAAAACGAGGCGATATAAAGCTGTGGTGCGGCAAATATTGCGACCCCGGTAATTAACATGAACCCACCTATATTTCCCAGCTTTTTAATCATAATTTGACCCACGGCCCAGGTGAGAGCGCCACCAATAACCAAAAAGACGTAAACCATGTCTTCGGCAAGCCTGGGTTCGCCAACGATAAAAACAACACCGACAAAGGCTACTACCATGCCGATGATCTGTTTAACCGAAATCCTGTCTCCGAGGAATACCCAGGCGAGTAATAATCCAAATGGGACTTCGAGTTGAATTAGTAATGCGGCAGTAGAAGCATCGATACCCTTTACTCCGTTAAATGTCAGGCTGTACTGTATCGCGGCACTCACCAGGGCAACCCAGAATAAGCTTTTGTACAAAGCCAGAGGAGGGCGAAAGAACCAGATAAGGCAGCAGGCTGTGAGCGTAAATCGCAGCGCCATTAATAGAATTGGGGAAAAATGAGACATCGCGGCTTTAGCTACGATAAAACCCATACCCCAGATAGCGGCGACCGATATTGCTATTATTACATCGACAGGTTTCATCTATTATGTAGAGAGTTCCGGCTTTTCCTGAGGAAAGGTCTGAACTTCAACCAGCATATTTGGATGGATGGAATGATGAGGGGGTACCTGATTAATTCAGGGGGCTGCCTAATTTTGTCGGTGCACAATCGACGAAAGTATCGTTATAACAGGCGCCTTGCATAATATCGGTTTTCAGGTCGGCCGAGATCAAAGCGTTTACTGTCTGGCCCGTTGCACTGGTATTCAGCCAGGTACCTTTGGGACTGTAAACCACGCCGGGTGCTACCGAATCGTTGACACGGGCAGTTAATTCGACTTCACCAAGCTCATTCCACAGGCGCACCGGCTGGTTATGGGTAATTCCACGCGAGGCAGCATCGTTAGGATGAATTTCAATAAACTCAGTCACTTGCGAGGCCACATCGCTGCCAAATGTGGCGTTGGTGCGTTTTGACGACGATGGTGAGATCAACATCAGCGGCAACTTACCCTCGACGGCTTCGTAACGGGGAATACCATAGCCGAACTTCTGCTCCAGTTCATCGCTGTATAGCTCAATCTTGCCCGATTTTGTGCCTGGTTCGACTGTGTTACACATTAAAACAGCCTCACCGCTTACAGTATTCATCATGAGTGAATTGCCCACCGGTAATTCGCTGGGTCGGCGTCCGTTCAGGCGAGGATCATCTGGATCGACGGCGGCATCAATCAGCTGGGAGTCGGTTTCCCTGAATATCGGATCTTCAAAACCGAACCGCGCCGCGAGTCGACGAAATATTTCGGTATTCGGCAGAGACTCACCGACGGGCTTAATTACTGGCTCAGCGCGTTGCAGGTAGCTTTGTCCGTAGGAAGCATAAATATCGTCAAACTCGAAGTGCGAACATGCCGGTAGGATGACATCGGCATAGGCCATGCTATCGGTCATGACAACGTCGCAGCCAACAATAAATAAATCTTCCCGGCTAAGGCCGCGGCGTAACCGATTTTGGTCGGGATGGGTGCATACCGGGTTATGGTTGTAAATGAAAAGTGCCTTGATTGGTGGGTCGAGTTTCTCGTCGAGTAGGTGGCGCCCAACTTCAACAATATTTAAAGTACGTGTTCCTGGTGGTACCAGGTCGGGTCGCTGTAGTTTTTCCGGAGTCAGGGGGAAGGCTAGCCCCGGTTTGGCAAATATGCCGGCGCCCAGGCGACCTAGTTGTCCGGTTAGAGCATTCAGGCTCATAATCGCACGTAATCCCGAGCCACCACTGCGTCCGCGCTCGATTCCATTACCTACCGACAAGGCAAGTCGCTCGGCTCCGGCATAGATATCGGCTAATTGTTCGAATTGACTTTCATCGATTCCACAAATACTGCACATTTGCGACACCGAATATTTTCGAGCCTCATCCATGAAGGCATCGAAACCTCCAACCCAGCGTTGGATAAACGCGTTATTAAACGCGCCCCGGCGTTCCAGCTCAGCCGCCAAAGCCAGTGCTAGCACAATATCGGTACCTGGCCGAATCTGTATATATAAATGAGCCTGTTTGGCCACCCGAGTGCGTTTTGGATCCACCACAATCAGCTTTGCGCCTTTTTCGCGCGCGCGCTTGATCTCCCGCGCCAGATGCAAATTAGATACGGTGACATTGTTTCCCCATACTGCAACGACATCGGCGTGTGCCACTTGCTCGGGTGGCATGCCCGGGGCATCACCAAACAAGCTGGTATAGGCGGTACCGCGAACCACGCCACAGAGAGGCCCCCGATCCAGTAACGACGCACCAAGCTTATGAAAAAAGCGTCTATCCATTGAGCCACCAGAAATTTGACCGTGGGGCCCGGCATAGTTCAGCGGTAAAACTGACTGTGGCCCGAACGCATCGATAGCGGCACTCAGGCCTTGATGAATCCGATCCAGCGCTTCATCCCAACTAATCGGTTCAAATTTCCCACTACCCCGTGATCCGACACGTTTGAGTGGGTGGCGAAGCCGATATTCTCCATGAACAAATGCCGGGTAATACTTCGCTACTTTTTCACAAATCGCACCCGCGGTGTAAGGGTTAGCATGCGAGCCGCGTACCTGCAC
>CBDUSZ010000081.1:0-12638 GCA_965370015.1 uncultured bacterium
AAATAAGCAGGTATCGTTAGCACCAAGGGCAGAAATTTTCCAAGCCTTTTATAGCCAGCATAATTAAAATCGTTACCGAGGGTAACCACCAGGGCGCACAGAAATAATATTGAAACGGAAAAAAATAGCAGCTTTTCTTCACGTGTCAATGGGGTGTGATCACCAGGTAATAGGGCCACGAGAAAACCCGCTATGGCTAAAGGCAGGAACCCCATCCCAATGCCATGTTTTACATTTAATATTAGTAGGGGCACAAGAAAGATAATCGCCGTGGCAAAATACTTTACCGTCAGTGTTACTTGTTTATTTAGCATAAGCATCATGGATGTGAATGGGCATCAAAAAATCACCGAAGACACTTTGAAAGAGTGTCTTGTCAAAGCCTAATAATTCGGATAGTTCGTCGGCAAGCCCTACCTCGAACTATCAAGCCGATCTCTTAATCAAGCCCCAATAAAAATTCAAAATGTCTATTCGCTAAGGCAATGATCATAGCATTATTCCTTTACCTTCCAAAAGCAGTTGAAATCTCTATTATCCCATCTAGATTTACCAACCTTAAGCCATCGCCAGGCAATTCATCTATCATAATTTCACTAATTTTTGCGGCCCGTATACCGGCATCATTGGAGGCTATCCTGCAATAATTAAAGTGTATACCCACTCCACATTCCAGTTCCTTCCGAAATCTGTTGCTCCCACAAAACCGAATAGACCTTTCCCGGATGCTTGCCCAGCTCCCTTGTTTTTAGTCGCATTGCCGACCGGTGCAACCCCCTGGGCTAACAGGCATTTTTGTAGTGAAAATCGACGCTTTGATTATTTCCTATCAGCAATACCCTAACCCGCTTATTGTCGAGCAATTCTTCAATTAGCGCATCATCGACTGGAATATGATAAATAAACACTGGAATATTACCGAGTAATTTTACCGTTTCGCCGGTGTAAATTGGACCTTCTTCGCTGCCATAGTTCATCGACATCACGGTGAACCCACCAAAGTAATAAAAGATTTTGTAAATATTGATGACCAATGAGGTGAGTGCATAACCGTCCGGTAAGGGCTGGGTATCGAACATGGTATTAAATCCCGCATCTCTAAATTCAGACAAATTTATCGGGTCAGAGCCTTCTACATAGATATTTTTTTTCAATCCCAGCGGCTGGGTAATCGTATTTAAGTGCTTTATTACCTGTCCGATTTCTAATTCGTTCAAATCACGCAGGTTTTTAAAATCGAGCCAAAAGAAATGATCTTTACCGACGGCATCAAGTAATCCACTCAAAGGTAATAGTTCGCCATTTTTTAAATTGTAAGGATAATCATGCAATACGATTAACTGCCCGAGAGCAGTATCGAAGCGCACATCGACTTCAACGCCTGGGGCACCCCGGGTAAATACTCGACCAATACTTTGTATAGAGTTTTGCTCGACTGGATCATCGTACAAACCTCTAGCCGACCAGATTTTATTGCAGTCATTATAGGCGTCGTCAAATGTAAGCCGGTCGAGTTGGTAATTAACATAAAAAATGACAACCTGATAAGCAATCATCACCGTTAATACCAGATAAATCAGGCTCATTAAAAAAACTTTCATAGACTTCTTAGATTTGACACTGAATTAAAATGTTGATTTTACAGAACTTTGTCTGGCCAGGTTGATCAGCGTCAATCCATCATGCGAAACCTGGTCACTGACAACATCGAGTATTGTGGCTTCGCGAATTCGGATATCACTGGAAACGATCTTATGATAATGCGGCGTATAGCCGGCCCACAATCCGGTTTGAGAATTAATTTGCTGCTCCCACAATACCAGGCTGGTATTGCCGATATGGCTTGCTAGTTGTTTCGATTTCAATCGGGCTGCCAACAGGTGCATTTGCCGACTACGTACTTTTTTAGTCGCAGAATCAATTTGCCCTGGCAATCCTGCTGCTTTGGTACCTTCCCGCTGCGAGTAGGTAAATATATGCATATGACCAAAACCTGTGCGCTCGACGTAGTCCAGCGTTTGCTGCCATTCCTGTTCGCTCTCACCGGGAAAGCCGACGATTATGTCGGTTGTTATATTGAATAGGGGTATGGCATCACGAACTCTTTCAACAATACGTGAAAATTCCGCAGTCTTGCATCGCCTTGCCATGCGTCTTAAAACACTATCACTACCACTCTGGATCGGCAGGTGCATGTGTGGCATTAAACGCGTATCCTGAAACAACCCGAAGAAATTTTCCGGTAAGTCCCAGGGTTCTACCGATGCCAGACGAATTCTTGGCATTTCAGTACGCTCAAGAATCTCACTCAACAATGCGTACAAACTGGAACCCGTATCGCTACCATAACCCCCGACGTGGACTCCGGTGATTGCAACTTCTAACACACCGTGTTGATGCAGATTGTTGATTTCACTCACGATATCGTCAATCTTGCGACTGCGCTCTGAACCGCGCGCAATAGTCACTATGCAATAAGTACAACGATAACGACAACCGTCCTGCACCTTGATAAACGCTCGATGTCGGCCGCGTAAAAATAATGCGTTTTGCGTCCCCAGTTCATTGCTGGAATCGGGTATAGCAAACGATTTCAAAGTCTGTTCGACCAGGTCATCCTTGTCTGCATTGTTAATCACCAGATCAACACCAAGATAGCCTTTAACTGCCTCGCTATTCAAGCTGGCATGGCAACCGGTAACTACCATTTTTGCCAGTGGGTTTTTTCGATACAGCCGATTTATCTGTTGCCTGGATTTTCTATCAGCCGCTGAAGTGACTGCACATGAGTTGAACACGACGATATCGGCATCTGCGCTATCAGTCGTGACCTGGTGCCCTAGTTTTAAAAACTGACTCGCCCATGTTTCCAGTTCGGCCTCGTTGAGCCGGCATCCCAGAGCCTGGAAATTAATATTCACCTAGCACTCCCTGAAGAAGATATTGATCCGCTAAAAAAAGATCGCGGATAATAGCAGCAACCAGCCTGAAAAAACACACTGGCTAAACCCTGCCGTTACCCTATTTTGATTGACTGATCTCGGCCAGTTTCGCACGCGCCCTGGATTGTGTTGTCAGATCGCTCTCCGCGGCATCCATTACCAAATTATAAAGTTTTATTGCCAGCGCGGGATTGCCCGCCAGACGATGATATTCAGCCTCGGCCATCATGCCGAAAACAGGCTGATTTAATTTTTGATATATCTCGGCAAGCTCAATGTAGACGATTTTTTCTTGCGAATTGTGCTTTTCGAGACGCCGCGCAATCACTAATGCCGATTCGAATTCAGCCACCGACTTCAACAATCGTATCAGGCGTAACGATAGTGCGAATTCGTCCGGGAAAATCTCCAATAATTCTCGATAGACCTGTTCAGCCTGATCCCGTTGTTGCAGGTTTTCAAGGTTTTCGGCAAAAGCATAGGCATACCAGATATTCTCACTGTCTTGCTGATACAATTGACGAAGAGCCCGGTCAGCTGACTCGAACCGCCCGACCTTAATTTGTGCCAGCGCCTTGCGGAAATTGCTACCGGACACTTCTAGCTGATCGAAACTAAAGTATTCCAGATAATTTTTGAACATCGGGAAGTAATCTGGGTCCAGAAGGCCCCTATCCACCAATTTAACTCTGTTTTGTACTTCAGAAATTCGGTTGGCATGTACCGGATGGGTGCGCAAATATTCGATATTCAGAAATTCAGAACTACCAGCCTGACGCTGCATGACTTTGAAAAAGTCGACCATCCCCTGCGCATCGAAATTTCCGTTCTGCAACAATTCAATCCCAAGCCTGTCAGCCTCGTACTCGTTTTCACGTGTAAAATTAATCATCGCCTGCCGGCTTCCGGCCGCACTGCCAAATATCACCGCACTACCCAGTTCAGAGTTATGACTACCAAGCACCAACCCTGCCAGTATCATAAGCATCGACGCATTACTCACCCCACTCGATTTTTGCATCAAATCCAGACTATGCATCAAACGCACATGTGCGACTTCGTGCGCCAGTACCGAGGCCAGCTGATCCTGGTTCTGCGCGCGCATAATTAAGCCAATATTGACGCCTATGAAGCCTCCCGGTACTGCAAAAGCGTTGACCCCAGTATCTTTGACGATAAAGAACGTGTAATCCCTGACACGATTCTCAACCCCCGATAATAGTCTGGCTCCGAGATCATTAAGGTAACCGTTTAAAATCGGGTTGGTTTCTACCAATCCCCGGTCTAGCAGACGTTGGTAAAAATCCGCACCGATCTTGCGTTCCTGCTCGATATTAATCGACGCATTCTCACCCAGCTGAGGGAGAGGCTCATTACCTCGCACCGGTGTTATGAAGCACATTCCCAACACCAGGGAAAGGAATCCCATCAGACCGAAACGGCTACAATGTTGCTTGTTACTCAAAATCACCCACCATTCATGCTTAAGGAGACAGTGCGAGAATAGAAAATCCCAGTATCTGATCCCGATTCTACTCTACCCCCGGAACGCTGTAGCCATGCAAGCTTTACTGTTAATGCGCGCCAACTATACATCAGGTTCATATCATCAGGGCCTTAAATTCTGCGCCAGACTCCTGTTATTATCAGTGGAAAAAACCTGATATTAGCTCATACTAATATGTCAAAGTTCCTGAGACATCGAGAGCTTCTATAATTATGACCCAGAGTTGCTGAAAATGTCCCGTTTAAAGGAAATTAATGCTAAAGAACTATATGATATGATTCAAGGCAGGAATTATTTAGACCTGGTTGATATACGTACGTATAGAGAAATCGAGCGAGGTGTTATTCCCAATGCGAAAACTTTGCCCATGCATTTAATACCGCTAAATATTGATTATTTTTCGATATCGCAGAAGCAAATCGTTATTTATTGCAGGACCGGTAGCCGCTCCGCCCAGGCCTGTCGGTTTCTTAATCAACAGGGAATAAACAACGTTATCAACCTACGTGGTGGCATCGTTAATTGGGCTTCCAGTGGATATGGCCTCGATCCGGCGCCGCTCGATGTGATTGCTTAAAAAGATTATACTGTTTTGCAAGCACACCGAATCGGTTGCGTAAAATCTTTATCTTATAGACCAGGGTGGTCATTTAACAGTCGCTACATAACATTATCGCCTGAGAGGATTTAATCATGGCTGAATTTGATCGTGAACTAGACGCTTCGGGCCTCAACTGCCCGTTACCCATACTTCGAGCCAAGAAAGCACTAAGCGATATGCAGGCCGGGCAAACCATTCTTGTCATATCCACCGACCCCGGTTCAGTTAAGGACTTCGAGGCTTTTGCAAAACAGACTGGCAACCAATTGCTTTCATCGAAAGAAGATGCTGGTAAGTTTAAATTTGTTTTGAAAAAACCGTAATTGCTCGATAAAAATATCGACTCTTTCCTCGATCGAGTAGTTAATGTCCGTAGGATTGAATTCGTTCGAACAACAATTCACGGCCGAATAAATTCGCCCTTACAGGCATAACCCACCCTTTCCAGACGAGAATAGGCCACGACACCAATTAACCGTCAAAAACAACAGAAAATCTCTGATCCAGGTAGATTCAATTGCCGACGAAACCCATTTAGAAGCCTTGTTAGCCATAATAGTCCAATATTTTGCCGATACGGGCGTTATATTTAGTGCATTTATTGATTAACCATAATAAAATTTCTGGTTCGGCACAGGTTATTACAAGCAAATTTATTGAGGTTAATTGTGGAATTATCGGGCTCTGAAATCATCATTCAGTTTTTACACGACGAAGGTGTTGAACACCTCTTCGGGTATCCGGGAGGCGCGGTGCTGCACATTTACGATGCACTGCATAAACAGGATGGCGTCAAACATATTTTAGTACGCCACGAACAGGGAGCCGTGCATGCTGCAGATGGTTACGCGCGAGCTACCGGCAAACCGGGTGTGTGCCTGGTTACTTCGGGTCCCGGTGCGACGAATGCGATAACCGGCATCGCCACTGCTTATATGGATTCGATCCCGCTTGTCGTAATCACTGGTCAGGTGCCCAGTCATGCAATCGGCAGTGATGCGTTTCAGGAGGTCGATTCGGTTGGCATCAGTCGTCCTTGCGTCAAGCATAATTTTCTCGTCAAAGATCTTAACAAGCTCGCGGAAACCATGAAGAAGGCGTTCTATGTGGCGACTACAGGTCGGCCAGGCCCGGTCGTAATCGATATACCTAAAGATATTACCGCCCCCCACATCAAGATTCCTTATCAGCATCCGAAGCAAATCACGATGCGCTCTTATAACCCGAACGTTAAGGGCCACCCCAGGCAAATCAAGCGTGCGGTAGAATTATTACTCAGCGCCAGGCGACCGATGATTTACTCCGGTGGCGGCGTCATTCTGGACGAAGCATCCACGCAACTGCGTGACTTTGTACGTCATCTCGGATACCCGATTACACAAACCCTGATGGGTCTGGGTGCTTTTCCCGGAACCGATCCGCAATTTATCGGTATGCTAGGCATGCACGGGACCTACGAGGCCAATATGGCGATGCACGATTGCGACGTGTTAATAGCCATCGGCGCGCGATTTGACGATCGAATTACCGGCGTCACCAGCAAGTTCTGTCCCTATGCTCAAATCATACATATCGATATCGATCCCGCTTCGATATCGAAGACGATCAACGTCGACATTCCGATCGTCGGCGGCGTAAAACAGGTATTGACCGAGATGCTCAAAATCCTGGTTAATTCCGCCAGGCCCATAGATAAATCCGCCACTCAGGACTGGTGGAATAAAATCAAATCCTGGCAACAACAAGATAGCTTTGCCTACGATAAAAAGGACGGCGTGATTCAACCGCAATCTGCGATCAAGGAACTTTACAAAGTGACCGGGGGCGACGCCTATATCACCTCCGATGTAGGACAGCATCAGATGTATGCCGCACAGTTTTACCATTTTGATCAACCCAGGCGCTGGATCAATTCCGGCGGGCTTGGCACCATGGGCTTTGGATTACCGGCCGCAATGGGGGTGAAGCTGGCGTTTCCTGATAAAGACGTCGCCTGTGTCACCGGTGAGGGCAGCATTCAGATGTGTATTCAGGAATTATCTACCTGTCTGCAGTACGACACACCGATAAAGATTATCAATCTGAATAATCGCTATCTTGGTATGGTGCGTCAGTGGCAGGAATTCTTCTACGATAAACGCTATTCGCATGTGTATATGGACTCACTCCCCGATTTCGTCAAACTCGCCGAGGCCTATGGTCACGTGGGTATCAAGGTCGAGGATCCAAAAGATCTTCATGATGCGATGAAACAGGCATTTGCCCTCAAAGACCGTACCGTTTTCCTCGATATCATCACCGATCAGGAAGCCAACGTATATCCGATGATTTCTTCTGGAAAAGCGCATAACGAAATGGACATCTCTCCGTTACAACAAAAAATCCAGGCCTCGCTCAAAGCCAAAGGGGAGACTGCATAATGCGGCACATCGTATCATTACTGGTCGAAAACGAGGCCGGGGCACTATCGCGCATTTCCGGATTATTCTCAGCGCGAGGTTATAATATTGAATCACTAACTGTCGCAACTACCGAAGATCGAACCCTGTCGCGCATGACAATCATAACCACCGGTTCTGATCGCATCATCGAACAGATCACCAAACAACTCAACAAACTGGTCGACGTGGTCAAATTACAAGACTTCACCGAAGGCAATTTTATCGAGCGTGAAATGATGTTTGTCAAAGTGAAAGCCCAGGGCGAGGGTCAACGTGCTGAGGTTAAACGCCTATCTGACATTTTTCGCGCACGCATCATCGATGTTACCGATACTACTTTTTGTATCGAATTGACCGGCTCCGGGAGCAAACTCGACGCCTATATCAGGGCCATGCACGAAAATAATGTAATTGAAGTGGTGCGTTCGGGCTCGATGGGTATCCTCAGAGGCGAAAAGGCTTTAACCATATAAAAATCGACTGGCGACCTGCCGGTCAAGCCACTGATTAATTACACACACGCACACACGAGGGTGTTATGAACATTTATTACGATAAAGACTGTGATCTATCCATTATTCAGGGCAAAAAGGTGACCATCGTCGGCTACGGCTCACAGGGACATGCCCATGCTAACAATCTGAAAGATTCTGGTGTCGATGTCACAGTAGCGTTACGCGAGGGTTCAGCGTCTGTCGCCAAGGCCGAAGCAGCAGGCCTGGTGGTAAAAAATACCCCCGATGCGATTAAAAGCGCCGACGTGGTGATGGTTTTAACCCCGGACGAATTCCAGAATCGGTTGTATCAAGATGAAATCGAACCCAATATCAAGCAGGGTGCCGCACTGGCATTTGCCCATGGTTTTGCCATTCACTTTAATCAGGTGGTGCCACGCGCCGACCTCGACGTCATCATGATCGCGCCAAAAGCACCTGGGCACACGGTACGTTCCGAATTTGTCAAGGGCGGTGGTATTCCCGATTTAATCGCAATTCAGCAAGACGCAACCGGTATGGCCAGGGAACTGGCACTATCTTACGCTGCCGGCATTGGCGGTGGACGTACCGCGATTATCGAAACCAGCTTCAAGGACGAAACCGAAACCGATTTGTTTGGTGAGCAAACCGTACTTTGCGGCGGTACCATCGAACTGGTAAAGGCCGGTTTCGAAACCCTGGTAGAGGCCGGATATGCACCCGAACTCGCTTACTTCGAATGTTTGCACGAACTCAAGCTGATCGTCGATTTGATCCACGAAGGCGGCATCGCCAACATGAATTATTCGATTTCGAATAACGCCGAGTTTGGCGAATATACAACCGGGAATAAGATCATAAACGAGGAAAGCCGGTGGGCAATGAAGGAATGTCTCGAAAACATCCAAAACGGAAACTACGCGAAGAAGTTTATTTTGGAAGGTCAGTCTAATTATCCCGTGATGACAGCCTGGCGTCGCAATAACGCGGCTCATGAGATTGAACAAACTGGTGCCAAATTGCGCGCTATGATGCCCTGGTTAAGCGCCAACGCCCTCGTCGATAAATCTAAAAACTAGATCCATATTGCATGAATAACGATAAATTCCGTATGCACCTGAACCAGGTCAGAATATAACACTCCCGTCAGGCGAACTCTATGGACGATAGCAACCCGAAACCAACACGAAAAAACCTGCGCAAGGGTATTTTCCTGCTGCCAAATCTTTTCACTACAGGCGCTCTATTTGCAGGTTTTTACGCCATTATTGCGGCGATGAAGGGGCAATTTGATATCGCCGCTATGGCAATTTTTCTCGCCATGTTGCTCGACGGACTGGATGGGCGGGTTGCGCGCCTGACCAATACACAATCAGCATTTGGCGCAGAGTACGATAGCCTGTCAGATATGGTTTCGTTTGGCGTGGCGCCGGCTTTGATCCTCTACCAGTGGTCGTTGATTCATCTCGCTGGAGTATCGGTACCTCTGGGAAAGATTGGCTGGCTGGCCGCATTTATATACACCACCTGTACCGCACTGCGCCTGGCGAGATTCAATACTCAAATCGGCATCGCAGATAAGCGTTATTTCCAGGGTCTCGCCTCACCTGCTGGTGCCGCTGTGACTATGGGTGCAGTCTGGGTGTGTGAGGCTTATGGCATTTCGGGTAATGAAGTCCTTTTCCCCGCCCTGGTGTTAACCCTGGTGGTGGGTACTTTGATGGTTTCAAAGTTTTCCTACTACAGCTTTAAAGACCTGGACATGCGCAAAAAGGTGCCATTTGTCTCAGTATTAGTGGTTATGTTGATATTTGTATTTTTGTCAATAGAGCCGCCAACGGTATTATTTTCTGCTTCGTTTATATATATGTTGTCGGGTCCGCTAGTTTCGCTTTTCCGATGGAACAGGAAAAGACAACGTTTAAGCGGAGCCAGTGGCAGCGATGAAGCCGATGAAGCCGATGAAGCCGATGAAGCCGATGAAGCCGATGAAGCCGATAAAGCCGAATAATCCAGAGAATTGAACCTGAGGTATTTAACGCTTGGCAAGCCGCGAAGAGTTGGCTATATTCGATTACTCCTTATTAAACGATATTCGTGGGTTCAATCGTGCCAGGCAAATACGCCCAATTCCGTGACGCGACCCTGACTTTCGGACAGATACACCTGCCTGCGTATGCATTGTTATCTCTAATTCTCTTGCTGCTGCCGTAAGGCATACAGAGAACTCCTGACGAGGGCAAACGTAATCGCGACCCCATTTTCCAGACCCCACTAAATAAGTTAGCATTGAATGAAATAGCCATGAATAAAGACAAGTTAATTATATTCGACACGACACTGCGTGACGGTGAGCAAAGCCCAGGCGCATCGATGACCAGGGACGAAAAAATTCGCATCGCGCGGGCGCTGGAAGTGATGAAGGTCGACATTATCGAGGCTGGTTTCCCAATCGCCAGCGACGGCGATTTTGAATCCGTGAAAGCGGTAGCCGGAACAGTCAAGGACAGCACGGTTTGTGCCCTCGCACGCGCCAAAAAAATTGACATCGAACGCGCTGGGGAAGCAATCAAACCTGCCAATTCCGGTCGTATCCATACCTTTTTGGCAACTTCACCGATCCACATGCAGCACAAGTTACGCATGTCACCCGACGAAGTGGTCGAAGCTGCGGTAAAAGCAGTTCGCATGGCCAGGGCCTATACTGATAATATTGAATTTTCACCCGAGGATGCCGGACGCTCGGAGCCCGATTTTCTGTGTCGTATACTGGAGGCTGTGATCGCCGAGGGTGCCACTACGATCAATATTCCGGATACTGTCGGTTACAATATTCCGCACCAGTTTGGTGACCTGATCAGAGATTTAATCGAACGCATACCGAATTCGGACAAGGCGATTTTTTCGATTCACTGCCACAATGATCTCGGACTCGCAGTAGCCAACTCATTATCTGCGGTATTGGCTGGCGCTCGTCAGGTAGAGTGTACTATTAATGGTCTCGGCGAACGAGCAGGCAATGCCTCACTGGAAGAAATTGTCATGGCAATTCGCACGCGTCAGGATGAATTCCCCTGTAAAACCGACCTTGATACCACACAAATCCTGACCTGTTCCAGGCTGGTTGCCGGCATAACCGGATTTAGCGTGCAGCCGAACAAGGCTATTGTCGGGGCTAACGCATTTGCCCACGAGTCTGGAATTCACCAGGATGGCGTACTTAAATCACGCGAAACCTACGAAATCATGCGTGCGCAGGACGTTGGCTGGACCTCGAATAAACTGGTATTGGGAAAACACTCTGGTCGGAATGCTTTTAAGACTCGCTTGACGGAATTGAATATCGAATTTTCATCGGAACAGGAACTCAACGATGTGTTTTTACGATTCAAAGCCCTGGCCGATAAAAAGCACGAAATTTTCGACGAGGATTTGCAGGCACTGGTAAACGAGTCAGCCCTCGAAGCTGAAAATGAATCGATCAAGCTGGTTGCCTTACGCGTCTGCAGTGAAACTGGTGAGACCCCCAGGGCAACCATGACTTTAAGCATCGATGGTAGAGAAAAGAGGGCAGAGTCTAGCGGTGATGGCCCCGTCGATGCCTGCTTTAAAGCAATAGAGAAGCTCACGGCTGTTGGAGTCAACTTGCAATTATATTCTGTCAATGCAATTACTACAGGCACCGATTCGCTGGGTGAAGTCACCGTACGGGTCGAAAAAGACGGGTATATTGTCAATGGTCAGGGAGCCGATACCGATATTGTGATCGCCTCAGCAAAGTCCTATATCAACGCATTGAATAAAGTTATCAGTAATTCTGGCAGGACCCATCCGCAATTGGGCGATGTATAGTCCCAGCTCACCATGTTAAGCCCACGACAACAACATTGCCTGCAAGGAATTGGTATTCGACAATGGGTACCGCGAACTGCTGGCAGCCCTGTGCTGGAAACTATCGATGCGGTTGAAATAATCGAGGCCGCGGCAAAAGAGGTCATTCAGATAGATGAAGCGAATGTTCCTGCTGTTGCTAAAACCCCTCTGCTCAGTCTCAATAGCTGGGACGATATTATAGATTCGATACATCAATGCGAGGCTTGCGAGCTATCGCAAAGCTGTACCCAGAAAGTCCCAGGTGTTGGTAATGCGCAGGCCGAGGTAATGATCATAGGTGAAGGTCCAGGCCACGAAGAAGACCTCAAAGGCGAGCCCTTTGTGGGTCGCTCCGGGCAATTACTCGACAAGATGTTGCTTGCGATCGGGCTATCGAGATCGCAGGTATTCATCACTAATATTGTTAAATGTCGGCCGCCAAACAACCGCGACCCGCATGCCAATGAAGTAAAGGCCTGTGAACAATATTTACAGGCACAAATCAAACAAATAGCGCCCAGGGTAATACTCTCGGTAGGCAGGATTTCCGCGCATCATTTACTTAATAGCACCAGTCCGGTGGGCAAGTTACTCGATCAAATTCACCGACTACCCGGTTCCGACATTCCTGTTAAAGTTACCTACCACCCGGCCTATTTGCTGCGTAATCCTTCGGCCAAATCGATTGTCTGGCGAGACATGAAAATTTTGCATCAAATGTTAAGGAGCCTCTGATCAATTCATGAATCAACATCTGTTCGTTAAAATCCCGGACGCCGGACCGCACCAACTCATCGT
>CBDUSZ010000082.1:0-12511 GCA_965370015.1 uncultured bacterium
TCAGGGTCGGCCCACACGTGCTCCCGGCACGAGTTGGCCTGAAATGGCATCCCTGCCATTTCACCCTAATCTGAACACTATTTTGCCGAGGGCTTGAAAGGGGGAAGGAAAAAACCGTATTATGAACTTTGGGTTTTTTAATCGCCCTCTTCGTGTGCTGGAAATGAATCGATTTCGGTGGGTCTACAGGCAGGGATGCCTGTAGAGCAGCCTTGAGCAGGATGCGAATGGCTGCGTGCCTGCCTAAATCGGTTCATTTTCAGGAAGCCGTCAGGCCACACGATTGGGCTGCCCTTTTCTTGGTTACTTCTTTTGGGCAAGCAAAAGAAGCAACTCGCGCACTTACTCAGTTGCTACTACGGAGTAAGAAAAAGTACCTGTGTGCGAAAAACTGTAAAAAAGCTAATTTGCCAAAAACAAAAACTCGCGCGTTCAGCGCCTACCCCCCACACACCGGGCAGGCCGGATTCTTAGGTAATTTCACCCCCTGCCACTCCATGCTGGCAGCATCCAGCAACAGCAATTTGCCGATTAAAGGCTCTCCCTGACCAGTCAAAATTAATAGCGTTTGCAGTGCCTGCATGGTGCCGATGACACCAACCACCGGCCCCAGAACCCCTTCCATTTCGCAGGTTTCAGCATTTTCGTAAATTTGCGTATAGAGACATTGATAACACGGACCTCCCACATTCGGCTGGTAATTCATGATCTGGCCCTCGAGCCGAATCGCGGCCCCTGAAACCAGCGCTGTCTCTGTTTCAACGCAATATCGATTGACCTCGAACCGGGTTGGGAAGTTATCGCTACAGTCGAGCACGATATCGACTCGCCGGATCATTGATTTCAGCTCATCTTCGTCGAGTTGATAATTGATAGCCTCGACTTCACAATCGGGGTTGAGCGCTTTAATGCTAGCCTTTGCGGAATCGACCTTATTTTCACCAATCCACTTGTTGGCGTGAATGATTTGTCGCTGTAAATTAGATGCTTCGACTATATCGTAGTCACTGATAACCAGCTTGCCGATCCCGGCAGCAGCTAGATACAACGCCGCAGGCGACCCCAACCCACCCATGCCTATAATCAAGGCACTCGAATCGAGTATTTTTTGCTGCCCTTGCTCACCTATCTGCGGTAAGCGGATTTGCCGCGCGTAACGATCACGTTGATTTTCGTCCATCGAGTACTCCTTCAATGAGATATCTTAGAATCCAGCCAGTCAGGAAGCAGTTAGCTGTGAGGCGTGCGACCGCAGGACTAGCCGTAGCTAATTCAAGGGAGCACAACAACGCAGATGACTGCTTCCTGGCTGGCCCGAAGGGAGCGTCCCAAATCGACCAATGCCGCGTCGCCTAAAGCGCCTACTTTTGGTGCCTAGGCCAATTTGGGACGCTCTGCATCCTAAGATATCTCATTGAAGGAGTACTATCCACCACCCTTATGGAAATATTGATGGAACCGGTGGAAGAAGTGGGTTTTTGATTCTGCGTCGGAATTCGACAAATGAAACTGAGCTTTTAAAACAGGCAAAACAAATAATCCAAGCTTGCGCGGTGGCATTTCCTGAACCCGAATTTCTACCTGGAACTTGCTGTTGGACTGACTTATGCACCAGTGATGGGTTGCAAGTAATTCACATTGGTAAGATGATTTTTCGCCACTAAATTGGCCCTGCAGGACGTTACCAAATTCATCCGCACCATATCCCATTTCATATTCGATCATCCCTGCTTCAGCAGGCATTGGTTCACCCACCAGCGACTGGCGGCCAGATGGATACGACATCACCTTCCTGCAATGTTCTTTGGTCTCTATCTTCAATATTTACAAACTTGCCGTTGACCAGCACGATATGAGCTTCTTCGGTGGATATATGATAATGCTCTATCAGGCGGTTCAGAATCAGAGCATCTTCGACCTTGATTTCACGACGAAACCTCGAATTCCCCGGTGGCAAATACTTCATCAATGAAGCGTAAAACTCGATATACATTTTCATCGGGTAAAACCGGAATATTTACTGGTATCCGAGTTCCTGGGTGGAGGCAAGATAGGCTTCCATGATGCAGGTGGGGTCCTTTATCAGGCGTTGCTTCCATGGCCCAAGATGAATTCTGGACTCGATCAGCCCACGCAATACGCCAATATGCTGGATCTTGCCGACAGTGCTGGCACCGACCAGGTAATCGCCATCAAACTGCAGATTGATATACTGGAATTCGTCAGGATTATATAACTCGGCCTGCTCACCACCCTCGACGCCCATCCACAGCCCGAACGACGAGGAAATCAATCCCAGCGTATCGAGTATGTTCATATTTACCGTGCCATGATGCTCGGTGATATTTCCGGACATATTCAGCGCCGCAATTCGTCCATGATCAGTAGCCGTCGGTTGTATCGCCTGAACTTCGAAATTACCAGTAGAAAAATCGATTCCCTGCGCAACGTCTCCAGCCGCATAGACATCGCTATTACTGGTTTGCATCGAATGATTTACCAATACACCGAGATCGAGCTTGATGTCGGTACCTTTGAGTATTTCTACATTCGGTTTAACACCGGTAGCGGTAATCACCAACGCCGCAGGTAGTTTGCTGCCATCGCTCAAACTCACTTCTACTTCGGCTTTATCGGCAGCGGTCACAGATTCGACACTACAGGAGATATGCACATCGATACCCTTATCGGTGCACCATTGTTTGAGCAGACCACCAGCCTTGTCGTTGAGCATACGCGGTACCATGCGATTTCCAGTTTCCACAACCGATAGATTGATACCTCTTTTGACCAGGGCTTCAAGAATAATACAACCGATAAATCCAGCACCGATCAATACCACATTCGCGCCAGGCTGAGCAAGTCCAATAATGTTGCGAGCATCTTCAAGCGTCCAGCAAGAATGTACCTGGGGTAGGTCTAGTCCCGGGATCGGCGGGCTGATTGGACGCGATCCAGTCGCCAGCAAAAGTTTGTCGTAATCAAGCGTACTGCCATCGGCAAGTATGACCTGGTTCTTTTTCGAATCAACTTTCTCAACTCGCTGTTTAACCAGTTCAATATTTTGCTTGTTGTAATGTTGCGCTGGATCACGCAGATAACTGCCTGCTTCATCGATATTATCGCTCAGGTAGTAGGGGATCGCCATTCGTGAGTAAGGCGGTTCTGACTCATCGCCAATGATCGTCACCGAAGCCGCTGGATCACATTTTCTCAAGGTTTCCGCAGCGACTACACCCGCAGGGCCGGCACCAATAATAATATGTTGCATAACTCAGCGCTCTTCAATTAGATTTGATCCCCCCTCATGCGAACATGGCGAGGATTTGGTTTAGAGGCTGCCCCGGGGACAGCCTCCCGGGTACTATTACAGGGATAGGCGTTTCCGGGTTTCGGTGGTCACTTCACCCTTTGGATTCCAACCGCGAATCTCGTAGTACTTGGGTAACATTTCACCCATACGACTGACTTGCCCCTCGGTCGGCCCACTCTTGATCGCTTCTTCCATCATACGCTTGGGTAACTTATCGTCGTCAGCGGTAAATCCGGCTGCCTGATTGAATATCCGCTCCATATTCCAGATGCGCTCCCCTACTTCGAGGCAACCCTCAACGCTCCAGTCACCTTCACAGGCCGCATCGATTTGCGGTGCGATATTATCCATACCCCAGGCAAAGGTGGTAAAAATACACAACCCAGCGGAATCAACCAGCGCCGTCGCGTCCTGAAACGCCTTCACCAGTTCCGGTTTGCCTTCTGCATCACCCGGCTCGGTTTTCACCGGTATGCCGAGAATTTCCGATGCGACGGTATAACCTCTCAGATGGCAGGCACCGCGGTTTGAGGTGGCATAATTCAGACCAATACCCTGGATACCGCGTGGATCATAGGCGGGGAATTCCTGCCCTTTAACAGTCATTGACAGTTCGGGACGCTTATATTTTTCACATAGACGCTTCGAACCCATGCCAAGGTCTTTACCAAAGCCCTCACCACTGATAAGCAATTCGGTTGCCGCGACGAAAGCCTCTACCGAACCAAACTTGAGCTCGATACCTCCGGTATCCTTAGTAGTGATGTCACCGTCTTCGAACATCTCCATCGCCGCCGCCAGCGTTGCACCGAAAGAGATCGGATCGAAACCGTCTTCGTTGCAGAGGAAATTGACGTAGGTTAGCGCGTCCAGATCATCGACTCCGGTATCGGCGCCTAGAGCCCACGCGGCTTCGTATTCGAGTCCGCCGGAAGCGCCGTGGTACTGTGGTTTGTCCTTGACGGTGAAATGGGTCTTATCGACAGTCGAGATACGACCGCAGGCAATGGTGCAGCCAAAACAACCTGCATTGGTGGTCAGGTTGGGCTTTCCATCGCTTGCCCTGGGTTCAGCCATTGCTTCAGCCGAAATATTCTCGGCACCGGCAAACCCAACATCGCGCATATTATGTGCCGGTAAAGCTCCGACACTGTTGATTACGTTCATTAACACCTGGGTGCCGTATGCGGGCAGGCCCTGACCGGTAACCGCACCGTCGGCCAGCACTTGCTTGCCGGCATCGACAGCTTCAAAGAACTTGCCAGCATCTTCCAAATTACCAATGCCCCCGGTGCCACGAATCGCTATCGCTTTTAGATTCTTCGAGGCCATCACGGTGCCGACACCAGAGCGTCCAGCAGCACGATGCCTGTCATTTATTACCGCGGCGTACAGGCAACCCGCTTCAGCGGTGCGACCGATACAGGCGATTCGCATCTGCGGATCCTGGTGCGTCGCATGCAGAATATCGTCGGTTTCCCAGGCAGATTTGCCCCAGATGCCATCGGCAGAACGCAGTTCAACCTTGTCATCCTGTATTAGCAAATACACCGGTTTTTCAGATTTTCCTTCGAAAATTATCATATCCCAGCCCGCGAACTTCATTTCGGGGCCCAGGAATCCTCCCGAATTCGAAGCGGCGATCGCGCCAGTGAGCGGGCTCTTGCAAATAACCGAGTAGCGCGCACCCGTAGACGCCATCGTGCCGGTAAGCGGCCCGGTTGCTATGATGAGTTTATTGTCAGGCCCGAGCGCGTCGCACTTCGGGTCTACTTCTTCGACTAAATATTTCGACGCCAGTCCACGTTGGCCGAGATATTCTCTTGCCCACTCCATATTGAGATCTTCAGGAGTACAGGTACCTTTAGAGAGATTAACTCTCAGTATTTTTCTTGTCCAGGACATATCTATTCCTCCTATGTAGTAGCTTCAGCGGATGGCAGACTTTTCGAGGCCGAAGCCATCATCCTGTCATAACCAGTCCAGTCTGAGTCAACGTAGGTGATTGCGGCAGTGGGACAGGCTTTGACACATTCGGGATCGCCACCACAAAGGTCGCATTTGACTACCTTGCCGGTTGCCTGCGAGTAATTCACTGTTCCGAAAGGACAGGCGATAGTGCAAACTTTACAGCCGACACATTTGTCATCTGAAATCACCTTGGCACCGGTTGCCATATCGACGCTAATTGCATCAACAGGACAGGCGCGTTGGCACCAGGCTTCATCACATTGGGTGCAGGTATAGGGCGCAAATCGACCCTCGTGGTGGAAAGTAAATACCTTGATGTATGATCGCGATGGATTAAAAGTACCGGTGTGCTCGTAAGAGCAAGCCATCTCGCATTGCAGACAGCCCGTACACTTACCCGGGTCGATATTGAGAGATTTCTGCATTATGTTCTCCTGTGGTTATTATTACGGTCCAATATAAGAAGCCGGGGTACTCTACAAAAAAAAATTATGAGATACCTATTATCTAACCCATCATAGTACGAACGGAAATACGATTGCAAGTCTAGAACTCATTCAATTTTTTTATTGCAAATTGATTCTCCAACGATAAGAATATGTTAGTTAAGTACTGCTTTATTGGTCAAACCCATATACCATTTTTTATCTGCTTATATATCATTGATCACCGGTAAAAAATCAGACGATAAATTTATGACAGCCTCTATTAAAACCACGCCAAGTTGCGCCGACCCATGGGACGCAAATTCAATCAGTGTCGCCCAGGCGCTTGAGCAAATTGAAGCCAATATCTCAATATTGAGTGAGTCTGAAGCGCTACCCATCCGAGAATGCCTGGGTCGAATTTGTAGTGAGACGGTTATTTCGCCAATCAACGTGCCCGGCCATGCGAATTCGGCGATGGATGGATTCGCCATTGCCGGTGGCAGCCTGCCCGCTAACGGCATCGCCGAATACACTGAAATAGGAACTGCCTACGCCGGTAAAACATTCGATGATAAATGCATGCAGAACGAATGTGTGCGGATCATGACGGGTGCTGTGATTCCAGAGGGCACAGATACCGTAATCATGCAGGAGCAAGTTGAGCAACTCGACAATCAAACCATTCGCATCGACAACAATCATCGTGCAGGTGAAAACGTGCGAGCGGCAGGAGAAGATATAAAACTAGGTGAAATCGTGTTGCAGTCGGGCGCGAAGGTTAATTCCGCAGACCTGGGTATCCTGGCCTCAATCGGAATCGGCACTTTGAGGGTAATCCGCAAACCCGTGGTGGCATTTTTTTCCACCGGCGATGAACTGGTGCCAATAGACAGGCCCCTGAAGAAAGGCGAAATACATGACAGCAATCGTTATACGTTGCACGGCATGTTGTCTCAGTTAGAAGTCGATATTGTCGACATGGGTGTCATTCGTGACGAACCGGAAGCAATTCGAAGTGCTTTGTTAGAAGCCTCTCAAAAGGCCGATTTGATTATTACCACCGGCGGCGTTTCGGTCGGTGAAGCCGATTATATCAAGCCAGTTCTGGAACAAATCGGCAAAACCGAATTTTGGAAGATTGCGATCAAACCCGGTCGGCCACTTACTTTTGGTTCGATAGGCAACAGCGTGTTTATGGGTTTACCCGGAAACCCTGTGGCGGTGATGGTGACTTTTAGCCTGTTCGCTACCCATGCAATCAAAAAACTGGCAGGCGCTGCTATTTCGGAGATGCCTTTATTGAAAGTGCGCTCGCTTCAGGATCTGCGTAAAAAACCGGGCCGGGCCGAATATCTGCGCGGTATCGTTTCCAGAGGAGAGGATAATCAATGGCAGGTAGAAAAAACCGGCATGCAGGGATCGGGTATTCTGACTTCGATGAGTCGGGCGAATTGCTTTATCGTGTTATCCGCAGAAAATGAAGGCGTTAACAAGGGCGACCTGGTCGATGTTCGGCTTTTTGATCAAAATTAAGGAATCAGCCACATGATTAAACTAAAATATTTTGCGCGTATAAGCGAAAGCCTTGGCGCAAAGGCCGAAGAGATTGAATTTGGAGATGGTAGCCAAAACGTCGAGGCAGTGATCCAGCTACTCATCGCCCGCGGCGAACCCTGGGCAACTGAATTCGCCGCCGAGGCTAAATTTCTCGTCGCGGTCAATCATGAAATATGCGAGACAGGCACCGCACTCAAAGAGGGCGACGAGGTGGCTTTTTTCCCGCCAGTTACCGGGGGATAGGTTTTTTGTTGCCATGCGTTTCGGCACGGGTCCCATCCCATGCGGCCGAATAAATTCGGCCCTACAAAAAACCACCGATACCCACGTAGGGTCGAATTCATTCGACCAACCTAACTTTAAGCTGCCTCTAATTTCACCGCACAATACTTAAATTCCGGTATCTTACCGAATGGATCAAGTGCCTCATTGGTGAGCAAATTCGCCGCCGCCTCGTGGTAGCAAAAAGGAATAAATACCTCGCCTCGCTTCAACGCAGAATCGGGGCGCGCGTAAGCACGCAATTCTCCACGGCGTGATCGCGCCACAATCTCGCCACCGGCTTCGATACCTATAGCCTGTAAGTCTAGCTGATTCACATAGACCACCGGAACCGGTTCGAGGGCATCCAACACTTCGCTGCGACGCGTCATCGACCCCGTATGCCAGTGTTCTAGCTGGCGACCGGTAATCAACACCAATGGATATTCATCGTCAGGTTGCTCGTCGGCAGGTATCGCCTTTGCCGCCACCAGTTTGGCCTTACCACTCGGTGTCGGGAAAGCGTCGACAAATACCACGCTCTGACCCGGATCATCGGCATCTTTGCAAGGGTAAGTTACCGAACCATGTTTTACTAAACGATCCCAGGTAATACCGGTGATGCTTGGCATCGCTCCTCGCATCTCGTCGTAAACCTCGGAGACGTGCTGGTAATTCCAGTCAAGACCGAGACCTCTGCCGATGTCACGAATTATCCACAGATCCTGCCTGGCTTCACCGGGTAGCGGCACCGCTGCCTTACCAAGCTGTACACGTCGATCGGTATTCGACACGGTACCATCTTTCTCAGCCCAGCCCGACGCGGGTAACACGACGTCGGCGAAAGCGCTAGTTTCGGTAAGAAACATATCCTGCACCACCAGGTGATCGAGCGCCGCGAGTGCTGCACGCGCATGATTCAGATTCGGGTCAGACATCGCCGGGTTCTCGCCCATGATATACATGCCACGGATATTGCCTTCGAGAATTGCATGCATAATTTCAACCACGGTCAATCCCGCTTTTTGGTCGAGTTCTGCGTTCCAGTATTGAGAAAATTTCGCATTGACTTCAGGGTTATCGACGCGCTGATAATCCGGGAACATCATCGGAATCAAGCCAGCGTCGGATGCACCCTGCACATTGTTTTGACCGCGTAACGGATGTAATCCGGTACCGGGTCGTCCGACCTGGCCGGTAATCATCGACAGGGCTATCAGGCAACGCGCATTGTCGGTGCCATGGATATGTTGCGATATGCCCATCCCCCAGAAAATCATCGAGCCTTTCGAAGTTGCGAACAGGCGCGCGACCGCGCGCACAGTTTCGGCATCGATACCAGTCACTGGCGCCATCTTTTCCGGACTGAAATCGGCGACATTGACTTTCAACTCTTCGTAGTCGGTCGTGCGCTCGGCGATAAATTTATCGTCGGTTAATCCCTCATCAATAATGACGTGCAGTATCGAATTTAGCAGCGAGACGTCGGTCGACGGGTTAAATTGCAAAAAGTGGGTTGCATGGCGCGCGATATCGGTACGACGCGGGTCGAGCAGGATCAGTTTTTTGCCATTCTTGATGGCATTTTTCATGAAGGTCGCCGCGACCGGATGATTCGAGGTTGGATTCGAGCCGATGACCAGGATAACTTCTGCTTCTTTAACATCTTCTACCTGATTTGACACCGCGCCCGAACCGAGACCTTCAAGTAACGCGGCAACACTGGAGGCATGACACAGACGCGTACAATGGTCGACGTTGTTGGTGCCAAATCCGACGCGTACTAATTTTTGAAATAAATAGGCTTCTTCATTACTGCCTTTAGCCGAACCAAACCCAGCCAGACCGGCACCCCCGATTGCGTCTTTGACCTTTTTCAATCCACCAATAGCGAGCGCCATGGCCTCTTCCCAACTCGCTTCACGGAACATTTTCGATGGATCACCCGGATCAAAATATTCGTTCAACCCCTTTGCTACGCCTTCTTTGCGAATCAGCGGTTTGAGTAAACGCTGCGGGTGATTGAGGTAGTCGAATCCGTAACGCCCCTTGACGCAAAGGCGGCTGAAATTGGCCGGCCCATCGCGCCCTTCGACACGCATGATTTTGTCGTCTTTGACGTAATAAGTCAGCAGACAACCGACACCGCAGTAAGGACATACCGAATCAACCTTGCGATCGACCTCGATCTGCTGCGCACCGGTTGCATCACTTAGCGCACCGGTTGGGCAGGCCGCGACACATTCACCACAGGCAACGCAGGAGCTCCCACCCAGTGGATCACCGAGATCGAATACAATCTCAGCATAATGCCCGCGCCGGGCAAGACCAATGACATCATTAACCTGGGTTTCACGGCAGGCGCGCAGACAACGCGTACACTGAATACAGGCATCGAGATTGACCGCTATCGCCGGATGTGACAAGTCAGCTTTTGGCTGCTGGCGCGGTTTGAAGCGTGGCGCTGTGACATTGAGCTTATTGGCCCAGTGCATCAACTCGTTGTCGATCGTATACGATTGATCGGGCATATCGGAAAGCAATAATTCAAGCACCAGTTTTTGCGACTTCTCGGCGCGTTCATTATTTGAGTACACCACCATCCCAGGCGCAGGTTTGCGACAACAACTCGGTGCTAAAACACGTTCACCTTCAATTTCAACCATACAGGCACGGCAATTGCCATCGGAACGCAAACTCTCGGTGTAACACAGATGCGGAATTTCGGTACCGGTACGTTTCGCCGCCTGGATAATTGTTTCATCTGGCAAGGCTTCAATACTCTTGCCGTTAAGTGTGAATTCGATAGTTTCAAAAATGGTATCGGGATTAGCAGACATTATTAATTTTCCTCCTGCTTAAGCCCAAGCTCGTGCGGAAAGTATTTGATCACCGACAGTATCGGGTTCGGCGCGGCCTGTCCCAGACCACAGATAGAGGCATCGACCATAACCGTACACAAATCGTTGAGCTGATCGATATTCCAGTCACCAGTTTGCATAATGCTGACTGCTTTTTCAGTACCCACGCGGCAAGGCGTGCATTGGCCGCAAGATTCATGGGCAAAAAATCTCATCGCGTTAAGCGCTGCCTGCTTCGCGCTATCCTGGTCGGATAACACTATCACCGCGGCGGAACCGATGAAACAGCCATAAGGCTGCAGGGTATCAAAATCGAGCGGTATATCGCCGAGCGAGGCCGGTAAAATTCCTCCCGACGCGCCGCCCGGGAAATAGCCATAAAACTCATGGCCGGCGAGCATGCCGCCACAGTACTCGTCGATTAGCTCATTCATCGTAATACCAGCGGGCGCCAGATGCACACCGGGGGTTTTTACCCGGCCCGAAACTGAAAAACTGCGTAGTCCTTTACGGTCGTTACGACCCTGCGAATCAAACCACTCGGACCCTTTTTCAATCACATCGCGAATCCAGAACAGGGTTTCACAATTATGCTCCAGCGTAGGCCGCCCGAACAATCCGATCTCGGCGACATAGGGTGGGCGCAATCGCGGCATACCGCGTTTACCTTCGATCGATTCGATCATCGCCGATTCTTCGCCGCAGATATAGGCCCCGGCACCGCGCCGCAGTTCGATATGCGGTAATTCGTATGCCGACTCCTGTTGCAGAGAATTAACTGCCAGGCGCAGGATTTCACCCACAGCAGGATATTCATCGCGCACATAGATATAACATTGCTCGATACCGATCACGCTCGCGGCGATCAGCATGCCTTCGAGAAACCGGTGCGGATCCCTGAGCATGTAATAGCGGTCTTTAAAAGTTCCCGGCTCACCTTCGTCGATATTAATTGCCATCATACGTGGTGCCGACTGCCCACGCAGGATGCCCCATTTTCGACCCACCGGAAAACCAGCGCCACCGAGACCACGCAATGCGGTACCTTCGAGTTCTTTGATAATCCCATCGCCGGTTATTTCTCCGGCCAGTAGTTTGTCGTAGAGCGCATAACCACCGTCGGCTTTGTATGCTGCAAAATCGATGCTGTCAGTCGGCATCGCCTGGGTAATCGCTCCTGCGTCGACGGCAGCTTTTACAGTATCACTCTGCGCATGATCGATCGTATTTTGCCCCACCACTGCAACCGGCGCCATGTCGCAGCGACCAACACAGGGTACGCGTTGTACCCGAACGTTATTACCGAGCGAAGATTCGAGCGCACTGATTAATTGATCCGCACCCGCCATTTCACAGCTCACCGAGTCACACACACGCACGGTTAGTGCAGGTGGAGCGCTATCGTTTTCTTTTACCACATCGAAATGATGATAAAAACTCGCCACCTCGTAGACTTCGGTCGGCGCCAGTTTCATTTCACTGGCAAGGGCAACCAGGTGGGCAGCCGAAAGATGACCGAATTTATCCTGAATTTTATGCAAATGCTCGATCAACAGGTTTTTAGCGCGTGATTCGTCTCCGAGCAAGCCCTGCACCGTTAAAAGCGCATTAATGTCGACGATTCTGCCCTTGATTTTACCCCGACTGCGCTTACGCCGGTTATCGACGACTTGCGGATTTTTCTTTGCGATGGACATAGACTCTCTGTATGGTTTAGTGACAGCTCAGCATCAGGAATTACTCTGATAATGCCGAACAGTTTTGAAGTTATTAAGAGTTCCAGCAATATTGGATCTGGTATACCAGATCCATTTTATCCTCTGCCTATTCCTTTTGGAAGCTCTAATAACCCATGTAGATAGATCCGAATCTCCCAGACTGTCTCAGCACTTACAGAACATACCAATCAGGTAATTTCATTTTAGCCAGATTTATGCGTCCACAGCTTAGCCATATCGACATCTAACGCCCGGTATCCGACAAAACTCCGGATAAAGGTCCGTCTTGACATGGCCTTGCACTCAAAACATGATTACGCGATGACTGAACTAGCCCATACCCATGTCTGAACTGGACCAATTGCTGAGTGATATCGCAGCGGCTGAATTTAACAGTCTGGC
>CBDUSZ010000083.1:0-12495 GCA_965370015.1 uncultured bacterium
CCGGGGCAGCTATTAATTATGGGGAGCCTGCCGCACAGGGATTGGGTTCACAAACTACGGCAGAAATCTTTTATCGGATGCAGTTGGCCCAGAACCTCGCGATTACCGCCAGTATTCAACTCCTTAAGGACCCGGCGCTGAATAATATAAATGATAGCATTACGCTATTGGGGCTGCGATTGCACCTTGGCTTTTAACACCTGGCAGAGGTTGCTTTACCAAGCTTGTCCCATTTGAATGTATAAGGCCACTTCTTCGGGGCCTTCTGCGATGTCGATTCCAATCCATGCGTCCTGTTCCCTTAGTGCGAGGTAGCGAATGCCGACGCCTAGTGTATTAATATTATCGCTGGTTTCTGATGGTTGGAGACCGATATCGAGGCTGCCTGCGCCAGTAAATATTGAGGCAGACCAGCGATCTGAGATACGACGCCGACCTTCAATTTCCACCGCAGTAACATTTTTGCCCTGGTAACGTAGCGCTGGAATGCCACGTAGGCGTACATAGGGTTCTGCGTAAAAAGGTACATCGCCATCAGCCTGTGATATATCGAACCGCAAGCCAAGCACATATTGCGGCCCGAATTTATGAAACGAATTTCCTTTAAAGCGCGTGCTCGAATAATCAAAATCGCCACCGAGGGCTTCGTCGTAGTGCCAGCTAGTCAAATCGAGGATATAGCCGCTACTGGGCATCAAGGTATTGTCCCGCGTGTCGTAAATCAGGCTTGCTGCAAGCCCTACGTCGACAATGTCGAAATCAACCAGACTGACACCATTGAACGCCGGTAAACTACTCTTGAAATCGACGTGAGCATCCAGGTAGGAGGTGGCAATGCCGAAAAAGGCATTGGAATCACCAAACCGCCGCTTCAGGTTGGCAGTAACAAAATTACCATCGAGGGTGAAATTGAAAGGCGTATCAACGACATAGAATTTAGAGTTAATGCGAGCATTTGCAGCCCCTGCCACGATACGGTAGGTATCGTCTAAAAAACTATTACTGTGCCCGATACCAGCTGCGGCTGTATCATTATTCGTGTAAGCAGCTAATATAGCTGTCGCGGTGGGTGGTGGTTTGGAACGTTGTCCGGATTTGCCCATATTACGCCCAGTGGTAACTCTCTTATCTTTCGCATTTTCCGCATCTTCTTCGTGGTGAAAATAAATTAGCGTTGCACCCAATCCCTCTCCGATGGCAGGTTCGGTTATGAATATCGGAAGCGGTAACAATTTGCCCCAGGTGCTTTTCTCCCCGCTGTTTTCCTGACCAGAACTTTCCTGCTGTTGATCTACCTCAGTTTCCTCCTGCGAGCTATCGATTATGGTTTGAGCTGCCAGGGGGCAGGCATTAAACGTTACCCATGCTACCAACGGCATAATCGTGAAGTATTTGAATTTAAAAAACACCTTATGACAGCTCCACTAACCGGGACAGGATTTCACAATTAGCCGAGATTAAAACGATTACACTGGTAGTGATGGAGCTTCTATATTTGTAGACTCGCATCATAATTATTAGATAGGAGAATTAACACTTTATCAACTGTCGCGACATGGACCATTTGGCCCGAGATTGAGTTTTCCAACGAACCTGTTCTGCACAACCCGACTGGACGACTCGCTGAGTTAATGTTAAAAAACACTGAAAATCGAGAATAAATAACCAATGAAAACTTTGAAGCTCACTTGCAAGATGATAGCCGTGATTTTCACTCTCGGTTTGGGAGCCTGTGCGAGCCTGCCCGATAATACGGGTCGTACCGAGTCGCATGCCTTCGAGGACACCCGGGAGACGATCTTAGGCCGATCTGTTAATCTCAGGTCGCAGGCCCATACGGGCGATTCAGGTTTCTACCTACTGGGAAACGGGCTGGACGCATTTGTCGCCCGCGCCGCACTCGCTCATCTCGCCGAGCGCAGTATCGATACTCAATACTACATGATTCACAATGATGTTGTCGGTGGACTGTTTGTTGACCAGCTTTACAAGGCAGCGGATCGTGGCGTACGAGTTCGGCTTCTGGTCGATGATATCGACCAGGGGGGCCGGGATATCGGTGCGGCGATTTTGGATATGCACCCGAATATCGAGGTCCGTATTTTTAATCCGTTCGGCCGCAATATCGGCCGTGGCATCCAGTTTGTGACCGGATTCGGCAAACAAACCCGAAGGGCTCATAACAAATCGTTTACGGTTGACAATCAGGCCACCATTCTCGGTGGCCGTAATATCGGTAACGAATATTTCAATGCAGATCCGGAGCTCGCTTTCCTGGATATTGATGTACTGAGCATAGGGTCGGTTGCTAGCCAGGTCTCGTCATCATTCGACCTTTACTGGAACCACGAGTTGAGCTATCCGATCTCGACGCTGGTCGAAGAACAGCCGACAGATGCGCTAGTCGAACAACGCAAGAAACAGTTTGATGCGTTTATCGCAGAGCAGCAGGAATCGGAATACATCCAGCATTTACATAATTCGGAACTGGCGAAACAAATTCGAAAGCACAGTGTTAAATATTCCTGGGGCGTTGGCGAGGTGGTCGCCGATGATCCCGAAAAATTGACGCTGGACACCGACAATACTGAATACCGCCTGACCGAACAACTCAGGCCCTACCTGGAAGGCGTGGAGAGCGAGCTGATTATTTTCTCGCCTTATTTCGTGCCGGGTAAAGGTGGTGTCGCTTTTCTGAAAATTTTACGTGACAAAGGCGTACGCGTACGCATCCTGACTAATTCTCTTTCCTCCACCGACGTATCGGCAGTACACGCCGGCTATTCCAGATATCGCAGGGCACTGCTGCGCATCGGTGTTGAGCTCTACGAACTAAACAAGGAGCTGAGCAAAGAGGAACGCAAAGTGATGAAAGAGGGCGGTATTGGGGATTCAAGGGCAAGTCTGCATGCCAAATCATTTGTACTTGATCGCAAACAGATTTTCATCGGCTCACTGAACCTCGACGCCAGATCGGTGGTTCAGAATACCGAAATTGGTGTGGTTTTCGAGTCCGAAGAGATTGCAGAATATATGGCCGATAGTTTTGACAGGAAAATTGATCAGGTTGCTTTTCGCCTTGAATTACAAAGTGATGACCAGGGTCGTGAGAAAATAGCCTGGCACGGCCTGGTCGATGGTAAGCAACAGACCCTGTATGTTGATCCTTATACCAGCTTCTGGAAACGATTTGGAGTTGGCTTCATGAGAATGTTCCCGATCGAATCGCAGATTTAGAGGACAGGCCGCCTCAATGTGGCCTGCGATCGATCATGATTCGGGTTCCATCGAAATCTCCAGGCCTCAATAAGGCGAGTCTGTGTCGCTACGATTGTTCTTCAGCCGTTGCGTGATTGACAAATAGCCTGGAAAGGTAGGGCAACCTGGTGAATCAGGCGATCATAAAATTAAAGTGAAGAGCCTTCACCCAAATCATTGGGCGCCGCTATCAGGACACTTGCCGAGCGCTGGTATTTTCATTATAAATTGTGACATTGTTGGCCGAGGCAAGGTAAAAGCCGGTAATTCGTTTTCTGATGAGACGATCTATGTATAATGCGCCGTTCGTTTTAACAACTAAAGCATTCCTCTAATCATGGTGAAAATCGGTATCGTTGGTGGCACGGGCTATACTGGGGTCGAATTGCTGCGTTTGCTCGCAGATCACCCAGAGGCAAGAGTGGAAGTGATCACTTCGCGCTCAAATGCAGGTACTCTTGTGGCTGATGTGTTTCCAAATCTACGTGGCAAGTTCGATATTCGATATACCAAACCCGATGTGGATTCTTATCAAAATTGCGACCTGGTATTCTTTGCTACGCCAAATACGGTTGCAATGGGCCAGGCAGAAACATTACTCGCAAGCGGCATCAAGTTAATCGACCTTGCCGCAGACTTTAGAATTCAGGATATTCCGACCTGGGAGAAATGGTATGGTGCGACCCATGCTTGTCCGTCGCTGGTAGAGCGGGCTGTATACGGGTTACCCGAGTTGAATCGTGAAGCCATAAAAAACGCCAGCCTCGTAGCCAATCCTGGATGTTATCCTGTCTCGGTAATTCTTGCGTTGCTGCCATTGTTAAAGCATGATTTGATCGAACCCGCTACCATCATTGCCGACTGTAAATCAGGTGTCAGCGGTGCCGGCAGGAGCGCCAACGTCGCTACCGCTTTTTCTGAAGTGACCGAATCGGTGAAAGCTTACGGCGTAGACGGGCATCGCCATTTGCCCGAAATTAAACAGATCCTGCAGTCTATCAATAAAAAGGCCGACCTGGTATTTACCCCGCATCTGATGCCGATGATCCGCGGCATGCACGCAACCGTGTACGCCGATGCGAAAAATACAGATGTTGATGTTCAAAAAATATTTGAAAAATTTTACTCTGATGAGCCGTTCGTCGACGTAATGCCGCCCGCGGCGCATCCTGAAACGCGTTCGGTGAGAGGTTCCAATCATTGCCGCATTGCAGTGCATTATCTGGCCGCAAACAAAAAATATGTCGTATTGTCAGTGATTGATAATCTGGTCAAAGGTGCGGCCGGACAGGCGATTCAAAATATGAACCTGATGTTTGGCCTCGACGAAACTACAGGTTTAAATGCGTTGGGGATGATGCCGTGAGTCAGTCACATAAGGGATTCAGGGTTAAGCAACACAAACCCTGGAAATTGTGGGTAGGGATTTGCGTGGCCTTGCTGTCGTTGTGGGGGTTCTTCGTACTGGGTGAGGCTTATCAATCGTACCGGTTAATGCAGCTCGATATGCAAAAAGCGACCTTGATTAGCCGGATAGAAGAGCTAGAGTCACGTAATCACAGTCTGGTAAAGAAAAATGCGCAGCTTGAAGGCTCCAGCAAAATTGAAAACCTGGCCTATCAGCAGGCTGCCAAATCCCTGGCGAAGCTGCAGCGAGAGAATCTTGCGCAAAAGGAGGAGTTGGTTTTTTATCAGGGGATAGTGTCTCCGGAAAACGCTGCGCTGGGGGTTAATTTGCAGTCATTCGAGGTCAGGCGCAAAAATAATCAGAATACGCTCAGCTACAAACTAGTTTTGACCAAACAGGGCAAAATTAGCCGTAAACTGAAAGGCAGTGTGATGATTGCTATTCTAGGTGAGGACGATAGTGGAGCAAAAGAATTGAAATTGGCGGATATCAGACTTGAAAATCCGGGAAAGGCCACCAAATTTGAATTCAAGTACTTTCAGGTTTTCGAAGGTAATATCGTAATTCCAGAAAAATTTACGCCATATGAAGTGGAAATTGGCATAAAACCTACTACAAAGAAGGTAAAATCATTTTCTGAAACTATTTCATGGGCACGCGTGATGTCCGAGGACTTATAATATGTTCGGCAAGAAAAAATCTTTTACATCGGCGCGGATCGATACTTTGATCGGCCAGGGAACTGAAATTACCGGAGATTTGAAGTTTACCGGAGGCTTGCATGTAGATGGTAAAATTATCGGAAAGGTTGTTGCCGAAGAAGGTAGCTCCTCGATATTGATATTAAGCGAATTCGGTCATATAGAAGGTGATGTAAAGGTACCTAATATGGTATTAAACGGCAAAATTGTTGGTGATGTATACGGATCGACGCGCGTAGAGCTGGCACCTAAATCTCGTATTAATGGTAGTGTTTATTATAATTTAATCGAAATGGCGATAGGCGCTGAAGTTAATGGTGGGCTTATTCACCAGTCCCCTGATGTGAAACCGCAAAAGGCCCTGGAGGACAAATCTTCCTGGAAAGTACCGAGTGAGCCTGTCGCAGAGGAGTGACATAAACGCAATAGAACAGCTAATAGTTGACTAAAATAGTCAGGAAAGTTAAGGTAAGTTGCAGGCATGAAGAGAATAGTATTGTGAATATTACAATCGACGCAAATTTTGGTATGGCAGTTAATCCGGTCGTGAATACGGTACTGGATTTTTCGGATAATGCTGCACGCAAGGTAAAAAAACTGATCGAAGAGGAAGGCAATCCAAATTTGAAGCTACGAGTTTCAGTGTATGGTGGTGGCTGCTCGGGTTTTCAATACTCATTTTCGCTTGAGGAAGAGTCTAAAGAGGGTGATAAAACGATTGAAAATATGGGTGTTAGCCTGGTGATTGATCCAATGAGTTATCAGTATCTGGCTGGTTCCGAAGTTGATTTCTCTGAAGGGCTTGAGGGCTCGATGTTTGTGGTGAAAAATCCAAACGCTACTTCGACCTGTGGTTGTGGCGCCTCATTTTCGATTTAGAAATAACTAAAGTAAGTAAATAAAAAGGCAGACCACTGGTCTGCCTTTTTATTGGATATCACTTTCTAAAAGTGGAAATAACCGTTTAGATAAATACCGTCGTATTCCAGGTCAGCATTGATATCAGTAACATCGTTCAGCTCAAGCGAAAACTTTTTATAACCACCCTCGAATCCCAGGCCGCTGTCGGATTCGTATCCCAGTATGAAGGAAGTATCTTCTAACGTGTTGTCGTCGATACTGGCACCGCTGATATCCGCACCGATGTAGAATCCGCTAAACGGTAAATCGAATCGGGCCGACAGGTAGAGTAGTGGAATGGTTTCGTCGATCGGCACTGATTCAAAATTGCCCCCGTCGTCCAGCGTAACTTTGCCGTCAAAAACCTTAATGTCCAGTCCAATATCCAGGTTTATCCAGTTATCCAATACTTCGTAGTACAGCACGATATCGTCGTGTGACAAATCAAAAGTCGAGTTTACGGTGCCCACGTACGGTTGTCCCTCGTAAATAAAGCTAGAAGAAGAACTGAAACCTGAAGAATCGAGTTCAATACTCTGGTATCTGATATTAGGTAATAAAGGTATTGGATGCTCAAGCGTCAATACCAAATTCGATGGAGAGGGGTCATCCAGGGCAAGATCCCCCACCATGTCTATCGGGGTGTCGGCGACACCGTCACCGATAAACGATCCAGCTAATTCAGGTTGCCAGTAGCTGGCGCCGATTTCGAAGCCGACGAAATCTGCCCGCACGCTGGTAACGCAGAGGAAAATCAACACTGGCAGGGTTAACACATTCCATGTTGTTTTCATTTGATTTCTCCCGAATATTCAGATTATGAGTTTAGCACTGGTGAATCCTAAAGACACGGTCAACACGGGCTAGTTCCTCGCGGATGTTAACTATTTCACAGATTAGAGTATAGAACAGATTCAGCGAAAGGTTTTTACTGGAAATAGATGCCGCCAAGCAGCGCCTCAGATCTGGCCTGAGTGACCGTGGGCAAGTTTCCAGTTCGCTGATTCATGCTCTGCATGGCTAACCAGGCAAAGGCGACGGCTTCGACGTGATCAGGGTCAAGACCTAGATGGCTGGTGCTCAGAATCTGGCAGTTTGGAAGCGCTTGCTGCAATCGTTTGAGCAGGTAATAGTTGTGTACACCGCCACCGCATATAAAGCATTCGACAGGGGTTGAGGGTAATTGTCCAATTCCTCTGGCTATCGTTATCGCGGTCAATTCAACCAGCGTCGCCTGCACGTCTTCGGTTGCCTGGGCCGGCCCCAACTTTGCTAACAGCCATTTCGAGTCAAAATAATCTGTGCCGGTAGTTTTCGGTGGCAGCTGTTGAAAATACGCTTCATTGCCAAGCAAAGTATTTAACAGATCGCTGATAATATTGCCGGTCGCCGCCCATTTGCCGCCTTCGTCACAGGCCTTTCCTTGGTGTCGGTTAATCCATAAGTCAGATAATGTATTGCCGGGGCCGGTATCAAAACCGATAACCGCGGATCCGGAGTCGGCAGGTAAGTAGGTGATATTGGCAATTCCGCCGATATTAATGATGGCTCGATCACTGCTGGTTGAGCTAAACATGAAGCGATGAAATGCCGGTGCCAGCGGCGCACCCTGTCCACCTAGCGCGATATCTTTGCGCCTGAAATCAGCCACAGTTGTGATGCCGGTTTTGGCGGCTATTACGTTCGGGTCCCCTATTTGCAGGGTATATGGCAGGTCGGTGTCAGGACTGTGTCGAATGGTTTGTCCATGATTACCGATTGCACGAATCTGTGTGGTGTCGAGCCTGGCCGCTTCGAGTGACTGGTTGACGATATCGGCGTAAGTGTTGCCGAGTTCAACGTCTAGTCGGCAGAGCCTGTCGAGGCTTGTTGTTGTACTCGTCGTCATCTCGCGAATTTGTTGCCTGAGCGACGGTTCGTATGGAAGGGTGGTGCAATAAATTAGCCTGGGTGGGTGTTGAGCAAAATCAACGATGGCGATGTCGATACCATCGAGACTGGTCCCCGACATTAATCCAATATAAATTTCACTGGGCGAATCGTTTTGCATTAGGCCTGCTCCTGGTTCGGGTAATAGCCGAAATATTCAATACGATACATATCGTCACCAGACACTAGAATAAGATTATAGCTAATGACCCCCCCTACTGCCCTGGTGCAATAGTCGAGCTAGTAGGAGTTTTCAGCCAGGGTATTGTTCATCAATTGCAACATGGATAAATAAACCCGTGTATTTTTCTTGAAATGTGCTTGAAATGAAGGGTGAACCGGCCTGGCTGCGGGTAGTTTTACCGTGAGGGGGTTGCGATGCACGCCGTTGACGCGGAATTCGTAATGCAGGTGTGGACCGGTTGCTAGCCCCGAGCTGCCTACATAGCCAATAATTTGCCCTTGTTTGATTTGTTTGCCGCTCCTGATTCCACGGGCATAACCATTTAAATGACCATAAACAGTCGTGTATCGGCCACCGTGTCGAATTAATATGGAACGACCATATCCCCCTTTCGTTCCAATAAAACTGATCTTCCCATCACCAGCAGCTCTTATCGGCGTGCCACGCCTGGCCGCGTAGTCGACGCCTTTATGTGAGCGCCACTTTGATAGCACCGGGTGCCAGCGTTTATTGCTAAAGCGCGAACTAATGCGGGCAAATTTTACCGGGCTGCGTAAAAAGGCCTTACGCATACTTTTGCCATCCTCGTTAAAATAATCCCCATTGCCCTGTGGGTCGGTGTAATACACGGCTTTATAAAGCTTGCCGTTATTGACGAATTCAGCAGCCAATATGCGGCCATTTCTAATTTTAACGTTATCTTTGTAGAGCTCGTTGTATACCACTCCGAAGCGGTCACCACGTCTGATATCAAGCGAAAAATCGATATCCCAACCAAAGATGTTGGCTAAATCCATAATCACGCTCTCGGGAATATTGCCTTTTGCGGCAGCCTCAAAAAGCGAGTTCTCAATCACACCCTGGCGAAATACCGGAAACGCGTCGAGCTGGAAATTGGTAATCTTGCTGCTGAATGACTGGTCTTCGTTGCGTTGTACTGTCAGTGTTTTGGTAATATCAGGAATAAATTTCATAATACGCAGACGATTGGCATCGTCCTGCAACAGATGAATCTTTTGTCCGGGCCGGATGTTACGTAACGATTTTGTCTGCTCGTTTAATCCCGCGATCGCATGCGTCGTGGTAGCGGGCACCCCGGCGGTATCAAGGATTGAGGCTAAGGTATCACCCGCTTTGATAATAATAATGTTCCAGTCGGTATCGTCGGCTAATGCAACAGATTTTTCGATTTCAGCCTCGATCGATATTACCTTTAACGGCAAATCCAGCGCATAGTGTAATCGAGACGACTTGCGGGTAGAATCCGCATCCTTGGCCGAAGGTTGCCAGCTGGAAGCGCTAAAGCCGAGTAACATCACTGCGGTTGATGCAATAGTCAGCTTCAATAGAATATTCATTTGGAATTTAGAAGACTTTGACGAAGTATTTCGAGGCCTCGCTAATGCGGGGCGATCTGATTTAAAGTCTATATCTTGAAATTTCATTAGGAATATGGCGTAAGCTGTTGGTTAAATTATATTTATGTTAATTATTATAGTGCTAAAACGAGGTATAACATGATTTCTGTAGAAGATGCAATGCAGCAAATCAAAAGAGGTGTCGATGAAATACTGGTTGAGTCGGAATTGCAAGAAAAATTAAAGCGAAATAAACCGCTCAAGATAAAGGCTGGATTCGATCCCACAGCACCTGATTTGCACCTCGGTCATACAGTACTGATCAATAAATTGCGACAATTTCAGGATCTTGGCCACCATATCATGTTCCTGATTGGCGACTTTACCGGCCTCATCGGTGACCCAAGTGGGAAATCGGTGACCCGACCAGCGCTGTCGCCTGCAGAGATTGAGGAAAATGCCAAATCATACAAAAAGCAGGTATTCAAAATTCTCGATCCTGATACTACCGAAATTTGCTTCAATTCGACCTGGCATGGGTCTAAAACTGCAGCGGATATGATTCGTTTGGCATCGCGCCATACGGTCGCACGGATGCTCGAACGCGATGACTTTTCTAAACGTTACAAGAGTAACCAGCCTATCTCGATCCATGAATTTCTATACCCATTGGTGCAGGGATGGGACTCTGTAGAAATGAAAGCCGATGTCGAGCTCGGCGGCACCGATCAGAAATTTAATCTGCTAGTAGGGCGGGAACTGATGAAAGCCGAGGGTATGGAGCCCCAGGTTATCTTGACTATGCCGATACTGGAAGGGTTGGATGGCGTGCAGAAAATGTCCAAGTCGCTCAACAACTATATTGGAATCGAGGATGCTCCGAATGAGATGTTCGGAAAAATAATGTCAGTTAGTGACGATTTGATGTGGCGTTATTTTGAACTGCTTAGTTTCAGACCCATGAGCGAAATTGAGCAATTTCAACGAGACGTCGTCGACGGCAAGAATCCAAGAGATATAAAGTTTTTGCTGGCAGAGGAGTTGATCACTCGTTTCCACAACGCTACATTGGCGCAAAAGGCACGGCAGGATTTTATTGACAGGTTTGCTAAAGGTGCGATACCCGACGAAATGCCCGAAGTTACTCTAAGTTTCGACGGCGACATGATCGGCGTTGCGTCTATGCTAAAGCGAGCTGGACTTACTAGTAGTACCTCTGAGAGTTTCCGCATGATTAAGCAGGGTGCGGTAAAACTGGATGGTGAAAAAATTGAAGACAAGGGCCTGAATCTAAATAAAGGGCAGGTGTTTGTGGCGCAGGTTGGCAAGCGAAAATTTGCGCGCATCAGTTTAATATAAATAAACTGTCAAATGCACTTGACGAAGTCGGCCAACTGCCTACAATGCACGCCTCGTTTAGTGGCCATGACACCGATTCAACATTCTGGTAACAGGCCATAGAGCGGGTCGCGAAAACCCCGCATTTTAAAATCGAAATCGCTATTCAGATTTTATTTTAATAAAACCTGAATTAGTCGTTGACGAGGCAGAAAAAGGGCTTATAATGCGCGCCTCGTTTGTCAAAACGACCCTCTCTGCGAGCGGTCGAAAACAGCAGCGAAACGGTCTTTCAAAGGCCAAAAGCACCGGGCGTTCCCCGGTGAAATGATCTTTAAAAATTGATTAGGTAATTTGTGTGGGCACTCATGTCGGTGATGATTTCGTATCATTACGATTTGAGTGACCAAGAAAACTTTAACTTATGTTAAATAAGTCGAGGTTACTCTCTTCAAAAAAGTTACACGGAGCTATCCGTAAATAGTTTTAAACTGAAGAGTTTGATCCTGGCTCAGATTGAACGCTGGCGGTATGCTTAACACATGCAAGTCGAACGGTAACAGCAGAGCTTGCTCTGGCTGACGAGTGGCGGACGGGTGCGTAACGCGTGGGAATCTACCTTGTAGTGGGGGATAGCCCGGAGAAATCCGGATTAACACCGCATAATCTCTACGGAGGAAAAGGGGCCTCTTCTTGAAAGCTCCTGCTATTAGATGAGCCCGCGTTGGATTAGCTAGTTGGTAGGGTAATGGCCTACCAAGGCGACGATCCATAGCTGGTTTGAGAGGATGATCAGCCACACTGGGACTGAGACACGGCCCAGACTCCTACGGGAGGCAGCAGTGGGGAATATTGGACAATGGGCGAAAGCCTGATCCAGCAATACCGCGTGTGTGAAGAAGGCCTGAGGGTTGTAAAGCACTTTCAATAGAGACGAAAAGCCTAAGGTTAATAACCTTGGGTCTTGACTTAACCTATAGAAGAAGCACCGGCTAACTCCGTGCCAGCAGCCGCGGTAATACGGAGGGTGCAAGCGTTAATCGGAATTACTGGGCGTAAAGCGCTCGTAGGCGGCTTGTTAAGTCGGATGTGAAAGCCCCGGGCTCAACCTGGGAACTGCATTCGATACTGGCAAGCTAGAGTATAGTAGAGGCAAGTGGAATTCCGGGTGTAGCGGTGAAATGCGTAGATATCCGGAGGAACATCAGTGGCGAAGGCGACTTGCTGGACTAATACTGACGCTGAGGAGCGAAAGCGTGGGGAGCAAACGGGATTAGATACCCCGGTAGTCCACGCCGTAAACGATGTCAACTAGCCGTTGGGGGGCTTGTCCCTTTAGTGGCGCAGCTAACGCATTAAGTTGACCGCCTGGGGAGTACGGTCGCAAGACTAAAACTCAAAGGAATTGACGGGGGCCCG
>CBDUSZ010000084.1:0-12492 GCA_965370015.1 uncultured bacterium
ACCGGCAGAGAGGTTTAACGCATGTGTTGCAGCGACCAGTTGAACTCACAACCCAATTCAGACTCTCACTTGCTGCTTGAAAATAGGAAAAAGCTTTCTTTTATCGAAGGAAATGAGGCTTCAAGCTGCAACTGTGTCAGGTAGCCCTGCTTTCTTGAGGTCAATGGCGAGCTGCCGCGGAACCTCTTCATCCTTATAGAATTCAGTCTCTAAAAAGTTACTGATGGAGAAACTCGGGTCGGCAATTAATAATTCATCGACGGCCTTTCTCAGAATTATTTCGTCGTCCAAATGGCTAAGCGCAGCTACTAGATATGCATGGGAGCGTTTCGATTTGTGCAATAGCTGTGATACGACGCCGACGGTATCTCGATAATTTCCAAGGACGTAATGCGCGGCAGCCTCAAGTTCACGACAGTAGCTTGGCAACAAGGGGTCCAAAGTTTTTGCGCGATTCTGATATTCCAGGGCCTTTTCCCCATCCCCAAGAAAATTGTATACTTCGCCCATACGGCCGACGAGGTAGGCATTGTTGGGATTGAGATCGAGCCCGCGCTGGAAATGGTATTCAGCCTTGTCAAAGTCTCGGTTGTACAGACTAAGAGACCCCATAATCCGATGGCATTCCGGTTCATTTTCATCAAGCTCTAAACCTCGGAGTCCCGAAGCCGTGGCTTCATCTATGTAATCGTCTCCTGTCCATTCGGCTAAGGTGGCAATCGCACAGGCACGCCAGGCGTAAGCGCGACCGTACTCTGGGTCCTTTTCAATTGCCATATTGAACCAGTGAAGGGCCTGCACCTCAGATTCCTGTGTTACACCTCCCAGCCGGTGGTTCTCCATGCCACGAAGCAGGCATTCGTATGCATACATATCTGCGGGTCTCTTCTTCTTAGCCGAAACCAGCGATTCGCGCTCCATCCGCCCAGCAACCATTGACACAATAGACTTGGCCAGCTCGTCCTGAACCTCGAATAAGTCGGTCAAGTTGCAGTCATATTTTTCCGCCCAAACATGATCTCCTGTATGAGTATTGATAAGCTGGCACGTAATCCGAATGCGGTCACCCATTTTTCGCACACTACCTTCCAGGCAATAGGCAACACCCAATTGTTTGCCAACTGCCCGTAAATCGAGGTTCTGGCCCTTGAGAGCAAAACTAGCGTTTCGCGACGTAACAAATAGTTCACTAAAGCGGGCGAGTTCTGTTATCAGGTCATCAGTGAAACCTTCTGCAAAATACTCTTGTTCCGAATCGTCACCAAAAACTGCAAACGGCAAGACTGTTAACGAATTTGGGTTAACGACTTCTGGTTGATTACTAGATATAACCTCTGGATCGCCGGACATACAACTATGATTGCCAAGCTCTCCAACTACTCGATAGGCTTGAACTGGCTCTGAAATATTTTTCAGGACTTGTTCGCCCTGGTTTTCAAATGTGAGTTGAGCTATTCGTTTCACATTATCAAATACTGCTCGAGAAATAAGAATTGAACCTGGATCGGCTATCCCTTCAAGCCGAGCGGCAATATTGACATCATCCCCGTAGATGTCTTCATCATCCCAAAAAATATCACCGAGATTGACGCCCATACGAAACCGCATACGATTTTCTTCGGGTAGGTCTTTTACTCGGGGTTCGATACTTTTCTGAATGGCGTAGGCAGCTAATACGGCATTGGTCGCCGAGATGAATTCTGCCAAAAACCCATCGCCAGTCAGTTTTACAATCCGACCTGAGTACTCCTTTATTATCGGATCGATAATTTCACGGCGATATGACCACCAGGTATTGATGGTTCCCTCTTCATCCGCGCGCATTAAGCGCGTGTAGCCTGCCACATCAGCGGCCAAAACCGCAGCTAATCGCCGTTGTGCCTGTTGTTCCATTAGATAGCTCTATATCGAATAATAAAACGACCATTCAGTATGGTAGTTAGCCTCGGATAAGGCAAATGAGAGACTAACTTCAGTGAAATCTTCTCATGTTCACAAAACAGTCCTTCACCAACGTCCGTTCATGGCCGTTATTTGCCTATGAAGCCTGGAATTTGAGAGTCAGCTATCGAACAAAACCAGATCTAACCGACAATAGCCAGCAACACCCCGGCAGCTACTGCAGAACCAATAACCCCGGCCACATTCGGCCCCATCGCATGCATCAATAGAAAGTTATGCGCGTTGGCATCCAGGCCGACCTTATTCGCCACTCGGGCAGCCATCGGTACTGCAGAAACCCCGGCGGCACCGATTAGCGGATTTACTGCTCCACCGGTGACCCGGTACATGATTTTGCCCATGATCACGCCCGCTGCAGTTCCAATCGAAAAGGCGACAATTCCGAGTAACAGGATGCCTATGGTTTCGACGTTGAGAAATTTGTCAGCTGCGAGCTTCGATCCTATTGCCAGGCCGAGAAATATGGTGACGATATTGATCAGCTCATTCTTCGCCGTATTGCTTAGACGGTCTACCACGCCAGATTCTTTTAGCAAGTTACCGAAACACAACATGCCCACCAGCGGGGTGGCCGACGGCAGCAGTAAAATAGTGATTAGCAATAATATCAGCGGAAACAGAATTTTCTCCAGCTTGCCGACCTGGCGCAACTGGGTCATTTTAGTCTGACGTTCTTTTTCAGTGGTGAGTAACTTCATGATCGGCGGCTGGATGATCGGTACCAGCGCCATATAGGAGTATGCGGCTACCGCGATAGCACCGAGTAAATCCGGGGCCAGCCTGGAAGCCACGTAAATCGCGGTCGGACCGTCTGCGCCGCCGATAATGGCAATTGCCGCAGCGTCTGCCAGGGTAAATTCTATGCCCGGTATCAGGTTCATCGCGATAGCACCGAACAGGGTGAAAAATATACCAAATTGGGCGGCGGCGCCAAGTATCATCAGGCTGGGTCTGGCGAGCAACGGCCCGAAGTCGGTCATCGCCCCGACACCCATGAAAATTAACAATGGAAACACGCCAGACTCGATACCGGAGTGATAGAGAATGCCGAGCAGTCCATCAGGACCGGCAATTTCGGCGATCGGAATATTGGCGAGAACACCACCGAATCCGATTGGAAGCAATAAAAGTGGCTCAAATCCTCTGGCAATTGCGAGATAAATTAAAAGGCTGCCGGTAGCAATCATAACCACCTGGCCGAGGGTGAAATTGGCGAGTCCGGTTGACGCCCAGAGTTGTAAAAAACCTTGTTCCATCAGCCTATAATCATCAGAACCTGGTCGGCCCGAATCGCGTCGCCCTTGCTCACCGATATGGACTGAACTGTACCGCTGGACTGGCTACAGATTTCAGTTTCCATTTTCATCGCTTCGATCACTATCACCGGGTCACCATCGGCGACTTGCTGACCAACTGAAACCAGCACATCGATTACATTACCCGTCATAGGTGCATTGATGCTGACGCCTGCACTTGCAGGTACCGCGGCGTCTGCCTGCGGAGCACTCACACCGGGTGTTGGCGCAACGTGGCTGATATCGCCACTGCCGGGAGCAACTACGACATCGTACAGGGTACCATTGACAGTCACCCGATAGCTTTCTGCGGCCGTATCTGGAGCTGCTGTCGAGACTTCGGTGGAGGGTTCAGGTTCGGTTCCGGGTACTGGTTCAAAGGCGTCTGGATTATTGCGGTTTTTCAGGAAATTGATACCGACTGGCCCAAACAACGCATAGATCAACACGTCATCGATGTCATTGTCACTCAAACTGAAATTAGCATCTTTTGCCAACGCCTTTAACTCTTTTGTCAGGCGCGTCATTTCCGGTTTGATTAAATCGGCCGGGCGGCAGGTTATCGGCTCGGCACCGTCGAGCACGCGTTTTTGTAACTCGGCGTTAACCGGGGCCGCGGTAGCGCCGTATTCGCCCTTAAGCACACCCGCGGTTTCTTTACTGATGGTTTTGTAGCGCCCGCCACTGAGCACATTGAGCACTGACTGGGTACCGACTATTTGTGAAGTTGGCGTCACCAAAGGCACATAACCCAGATCCTTGCGGACGCTGGGGATTTCCTTCAATACATCATCGAGCTTGTCGCTGGCGTTTTGTTCGCGTAACTGGCTTTCCAGGTTGGTAAGCATGCCCCCTGGAACCTGGGCGGTGAGTATGCGCGGATCGACGCCTTTCAGCGAACCTTCAAACTTGGCGTACTTTTTGCGCACGTCGCGGAAATAAAGCGAGATTTCTTCGAGTAAATCCATGTCCAGGCCGGTCGCGCGGTCGGTATCTTCCATGATCGCAACAAAGGTTTCGGTCGCCGAGTGTCCGTATGTCTGGCTCATCGACGAGATCGAGGTGTCGAGCATATCGATACCGGCTTCTATCGCCTTCAGGTAGGTTGCAGTAGATAATCCGGTGGTAGCATGGCAATGCATGGATAGCGGTAGTTTAGTATTCTCCTTTATTTTGCTCACCAGCTCTTCGGCGACATAGGGCTTTAACAATCCAGCCATATCTTTAATGCATATCGAATCGCAACCCATGTCTTCAAGGCGCTTCGCCATGTCGACCCAGAACTCAACGTTATGCACTGGACTCAGGGTATAGGACATTGCGCCCTGCGCATGTTTACCGACCTTGACGGTTGCCTTGATCGCGGTTTCGAGGTTGCGCATATCGTTCATCGCATCGAAGATGCGGAATACATCCATGCCGTTGGTCGCGGCACGCTCGACAAACGCCTCGATTACATCATCTGCGTAGTGGCGATAACCGAGGGCATTTTGACCGCGCAGCAACATTTGCATCGGGGTATTCGGCATGGCCGCCTTGAGCAGTCGTAGACGTTCCCAGGGGTCTTCACCGAGAAACCGGATGCAGGCATCGAAGGTTGCGCCGCCCCAGGTCTCCAGCGACCAGAAACCCACCCTGTCGAGTTTTTCGGCAATCGGCAGCATGTCATCGGTACGCATGCGTGTCGCGAAAAGTGACTGTGTCGCATCGCGCAGTACCAGGTCTGTCAGCAAAAGAGGTTTAGTCATAGCTTGATATCTATTGGTGTTTAACGGCCACGGGATTTTCTGAATTTGTGGATAGCTGCCTGGATCACGGCAATGTGCTGATTATCGACCGACGCAGCGGGCTCGCGTACAGGCGCTGCTTCAGCAGGCAACTCTTCGGGAACCAGTTTGGATACGATCGAAATGATGCCAATTAACAAGGTTAAAATAATGAATACTGAGCCCATACCCAAACCGAGAAGTTGCAAACTTTGCGTTAAAAGCTGGTCAATATTCATTATTTTCAGTGAGTTATCTCGGGGGTTGAACGATCCATCCGAAGTATACTATAAAATTAAATTCCGACGATAACCATTGATAAATCCGATTCCTGTAATTGAATGGATTAATAAATGATTGTTCAAAAATACTTGAGTCTTCTGATAGTAATAAATGACTCTCGCAAAGACGCGGAGCAGGCAAACAAAAACCTGATAATGTTTCTATGGTAAATATCCAGTAATTCTCTGCGGGCTTTGCGCCTCTGCGAGAACATATTCCTAATTGACCAATGTAAATCACAACAATTGATAGACCTGATCGTGATCTCTCGTTTTTTGGGAAACTGGTAAATTATTTCGGCAAGAATATATATATCCGTCATCGAGTTTTATTTCGCAGTGATTCTATCGTAGTAGTCGGTGACAGAATATCGGGGTCGAGCTGAATCTCGATCAGGGTTGGTTTATTAGCCGATTGTGCGCGTTCAAATGCGCCAGCAAACTCGTCGGTACGGGTCACCAGTTCGGCATGGGCGCCATAAGCCTTTGCCAGCGCACAAAAGTCCGGATTGAGCATATCGGTACCGACTACTCGCCGGGGATAGTCGCGCTCCTGATGCATACGAATTGTCCCGTAGATACCGTTATTGACAACGATGATGATGATATTGGCGCCGTATTGCATCGCAGTAGCCAGTTCCTGACCATTCATCATGAAATCGCCATCGCCAGCGAAGGCGACCACGGTTCGATGCGGGTACATTAGTTTCGCCGAGATAGCGGCTGGCACGCCATAGCCCATGGTACCGCTGGTAGGCGCTAGCTGCGTTCGATACTGGTGAAAACGATAAAAGCGGTGCAGCCAGTTGGTGTTATTACCGGCACCATTGCAGATAATAGCGTCGTCGCCGGTGGCGTCCTGCACGGTTTGAATAATTTCGGAAAACTGCAATGGTCCCTTTACCTGGATCGGGGTGCTCCAGCTTTCGAAATTCTGGCGTGCCTGTTCGAGTTGTTTTTTCCTGTTACCACTATTACTTGCGGTCAACTGGCGATGTTTTAGCGCATCGATGAAAGCGCCCGAGGAAGCATTGATAGCCAGCCTGGGCTGGTATATATGCCCGAGTTCCTCGGCGCCGGGGTAAACATGAATCATGCTTTGCCGGGGTTTTGGAATGTCGATTAGCTCAAATCCGCCGGTGGTCATTTCACCGAGGCGTGCGCCGATCACCAACAGTGCATCGGCTTCACTGATGCGTTGGGTTAGCGCAGGGTTGACACCGATGCCGAGATCGCCAACATAGTTCGGATGTCGGTGATCGAAATAATCCTGGCAGCGGAACGAATTAACCACCGCTATCGACGATTTTTCGGCAAAATTCTGCAGGTCCAGACGGGTCGCCTCACTCCAGCCGCTGCCACCGACGATGATCAGCGGATGTTTCGATTGAGACAGTATGTCAATGGTGTTATCGATATCTTCGGTAGCAGGGTGAGTCCTTATCGCTTGCCAGGGGTCCAGGTCGACAGCCGCGGTGGTATCGTTGAGCATATCTTCGGGCAGGGCGAGCACCACGGGTCCGGGGCGACCGCTGGTCGCAATAGCGAATGCGCGATTCAGGTATTCGGGAATGCGATCGGCATCTTCGATCTGTGCGACCCATTTCGCCACCTGGCCAAACATGCGCCTGTAGTCAATTTCCTGAAACGCTTCGCGATCCATATCTTTACGCGCTATCTGACCAATCAGCAGGATCATCGGTGTCGAATCCTGCATCGCTACATGTAAGCCGCAACTCGCATTGGTAGCACCGGGGCCACGGGTGACAAAGCAAACGCCGGGCCTGCCGGTGAGCTTGCCATAGGCTTCGGCCATGTACGATGCGCCGCCTTCATTGCGGCAAATCGTCAACGCGATTTCGGGCTTGTCGTACAGAGCATCAAGTGCAGAGAGAAAACTCTCGCCGGGGATGCAAAAAATACGATCAGTCGAATTGATGCCAAGCGCGTTAATCAGGACCTGTGCGCCGGTTCTTGAGTTGGTTTTAGTATTCAATGCAGTTCCGCAATGATTAAGGGGCTGATGGAAAAAATCAGACCAGAATGGGAGTGGCGACCTTATATCATGGGTTTAATAGCTGAGCAATGATTGTGGGTGAAAAATGGCCTGCAGCGGCAATTATAAGAATTCTGTCGGCCCGGGGTAAGTCTACCTGTGCGATGGGGTGTGGCAGGGCAGGGTAAAATTGTAGCGGCATTTTGCGCCGGCTTACATTAAAATACCCCGCTTTGCTGAACTAGCTTTTTAAATAAGTCACCTGGTTTCATGTTCGAATTGATCACCAACGCCGAGGTATATGCGCCGCAACCACTGGGCATTCAGAATCTTCTGGTTTGCGCCGGTAAAATTGTCTACCTCGGTGACCGCGTACCGCAATTAGACGATAGCTTGTCTGTATCTATTACCGACCTGGATGGTGCCAGACTGACGCCGGGGTTTATCGATGCGCACGCGCATATTACCGGGGGTGGGGGCGAAGCTGGACCCGCGACGCGCGTGCCGCCGCTGCATCTGGGGCAGTTCACCCGCGCCGGTGTGACTAGCGTTGTGGGTTTGCTCGGCACCGATGACCTCACGCGTAATACGCAAACGCTATTAACCCAGGTGATGGGTTTGCGCGAAGAAGGCTTGTCCGCCTGGTGTTATACCGGTGGCTATCACCTGCCAGCGACAACTTTGACGCAATCGGTGCGTAGCGATATTGTCAATCTTGAGCCGGTGATCGGTGTTGGCGAAGTCGCGCTCAGCGATCATCGTTCGAGTCAGCCCACACAAGACGAAATTTTACGCCTGGCCAGCGAGGCACATGTCGCCGGTCTGATGACGGGCAAAGCCGGTATCGTGCATTTTCATCTCGGTGATGGCAAGCGCGGTTTGTCGTTGATTCGAGCCTGCATTGAGCAAAGCGAAATTCCGCCCCGCGTATTCAATCCAACCCACGTGAATCGCAACAAGGCGCTGTTCGAAGAAGCCTGCGAATTAACGGCGCGCGGATGCACGGTTGATTTGACTGCATTCCCTGCTGACAGCAGCGATTCAGGATGGTCGGCCGAAGATGCTGTTGCACGATATTTTGAAAAAGGCTGTGACCCTCAAAAACTCACCATCAGTTCCGACGGCGGCGGATGCCTGCCGAGCTTCGATGCACAGGGTGAGCTGTTGAAAATGGGGTTTGCCAGTTCTTCGGCTATGGCGATTAGCTTTAAGGCGATGCTCGATATGGAATTGCCAATAGAAAAAATTCTGCCGTTAATGACCAGTAATGTTGCTCACCTGCTCAAATTTCACCGTAAAGGCCGAATCGATATTGGCTTCGATGCCGACCTGCTGGTTTTAAATGATACCCATGGCATCCAGAGCGTGATGGCGAATGGTGTCTGGCATATTAAAAAAGGCCGGCAACTAATCCGTGGGCAATTTGAAGAGTAATAATGCTGTAATGAGTCCTTCTCCGAAACAAGATGGCCATACCCGTGGCTACGTAATCCCGATCGGTGGTGCCGAAGAGCGTACCGGTTCTCCTAAGGTGTTAAAGCGCTTCGTCAAATTGTGTGGAGGCAGGGATGCCCGTATCGTGATTATTCCGACCGCGTCGAATTTGCCCGATACCGGCGACAAGTATATTAAAATTTTCAACAAGATCGGTGTTGCCGATGCGGTGTCTTTGCCGATCAATGAAAGGGCCGAGGCAGACCGACAGGATTATCTCGATCATCTTGACCAGGCGAGCGGTATCTTTATTACCGGTGGAAATCAGTTACGCCTGTCTACTATCCTCGGTGGCACCGAGGTAGCGAAGAAAATTAGGCGACTGAATGCCAGGGGCGTGCATGTCGCCGGCACATCTGCCGGAGCGGCGATCATGCCCGAGCATATGATTGCCGGTGGGTCGACCGGTCACGTGCCATCGGGTGATGGTGTTAATCTGGCTCCGGGTCTGGGGCTGACAAACGCGTTGTTAATCGATCAGCATTTTAGTGAGCGTCACCGGCTCGGGCGTTTATTAACCGCGATCTCTTACAACCCATTTATGCTGGGTATCGGCCTCGACGAAGATACCGCCATATTTATCGATCCAGAGCATAGTTTCGAAGTGGTCGGTAGTGGCGCGGTGACTGTTATCGATCCGGTTAATTTAAGTTATTCATCGATGAGCAAGGCGTCGAAGAAAGAAGCTTTGAGCATGCTCGATTTAAAATTACATATTTTATCGAAGGGGTGCACCTTCGATATACATGAGCGGAAACCGTACCCACCCAAATAACCATTGCTCGCTTACGGCACAACTGGAATGGTCGAATGAATTCGACCCTACCCAACCGGTTTGAAGCAGATTAATATGTAGGGCCGAATTTATTCGGCCGCCAATTATGTTAGATGGCGCAAAACGAGAAAATTTAGCCAGACAGCTAAAAGGATAAACCAATGAAAATCACCGCGACAAACGTCTATGTAGGCCCCAGCATTTATGCAAACTTTCCGGTTATTCGGATGGTGCTGGATATTGGCGTACTGCTTGACTGGCCATCGGTTAAGTGTGGTAAAGGCTTCACCAGAGGATTGCAAAAGGCTATCCCCAGCCTTGTCGAGCACGGTTGCTCCTACCGTGAAACCGGTGGTTTTCTACGTCGGTTGACCGAAGACGATGGTACCTGGATGGGACATATCATGGAACACGTCGCACTCGAAATTCAAAATATAGCCGGTTCCGGTGTTTCTTTCGGTCGCACCCGCACCACCGGTGAAACCGGCATGTACAACATGGTATATGCCTACAAACAACGTGATGTTGGCATCGAGGCGGGACACCTGGCGTTGCGCCTGTTGATGCATTTGCTGCCCAAAAAGTTACAAAGCAAGGTCGACTACCCGATCGATGATAATTTCGATTTTGAATCCGAACTCGAAGGTTTTGTGCATCGTGCCCAGCGTCGAGAGTTCGGTCCTAGCACCCAGTCGCTGGTCGATGCAGCGGTCGAGCGTGATATCCCCTGGTTGCGTCTTAACGATTACAGCCTGGTACAGTTTGGCCACGGCAAGTACCAGAAACGTATCCAGGCCACGGTTACCTGCGGTACCAATACCATCTCCACCTCGCTCGCCAGCGACAAGGAGGGTACGCATAGTTTGCTCAGGGATATGGGTCTGCCGGTGCCGCAGCAAAGGATGTTTAGCACCGAGGATGACGCAGTCCATGCCGCGAATAAAATTGGCTATCCGGTAGTGCTAAAGCCGCTGGATGCGAACCATGGTCGTGGCATTAGTATCAATTTAACCACCGACGAGCAGGTGCGCGAGGCATTTCATTTCGCCAGGGAGGAGGGCAGGTCGCGCTTCGTACTGGCCGAAAGTTTCGTCGCCGGGTTCGACCATCGCATGCTGGTAATTAATAATGAGCTGGTAGCGGTCGCCAAGCGGGTGCCGGGGCATGTTATTGGTGATGGTAAATTGAGCATTGCAGCATTGATCGATATTGTGAATTCCGATCCGCGCCGTGGTATCGGCCATGAAAAAGTGTTAACCCGCATCGAAATCGACAAGCAGGCAAAGAGTCTGATGGATGAGGCCGGGTATGATGAAAACACGGTGCTGGAAAAAGGCGAGCAGTTTTTCCTCAGATCGACTGCAAACCTGTCAACCGGCGGTACCGCGATCGATTTAACCGATGTAGTGCATCCGGACAATCGCGAAATGGCGATTCGCGCGGTGCGTGCGGTCGGTCTCGATATTGGCGGGGTGGACTTTCTTACCGATGATATTACGCATTCCTATAAAGACGTTGGCGGTGCCATTGTCGAAGTCAATGCCGGTCCGGGTTTCCGCATGCACGTGGCGCCGAGCGAGGGCGAGCCGCGCGATGTCGCTGGTAAGGTACTCGATATGCTCTATCCCCCGGGTGCGCCGGGGCGTATTCCGGTCGCTGCGATTACCGGCACCAATGGTAAAACCACCACCACACGTATGCTCGCACATATCATGAAGACCAGCGGCCATGTGGTCGGCATGACCTCGACCGGCGGTATTCAGGTGGATGGCCGGGTGACGGTGAAGGGAGATATGACCGGGCCACAATCGGCGCAAATTGTGCTGCGCGATCCGACCATCGACTTTGCTGTACTGGAAACTGCGCGCGGCGGTATCTTGCGAGCTGGCCTCGGTTACAGCGAGTGTGATGTTGCCGCCTGTATCAACATCTCGGCTGACCATATGGGGATAGGTGGTATTGAAACCCTGGAGCAGCTGGCGCGGGTTAAAGAAACTGTTGTGCGCGTGGCTAACGATACTGCAGTGCTTAATGCGGATGACAGGCTTTGTCTGAAAATGGCCGATAACTGTCGCGCTAAACATCTGTGTTATGTGACTATGGATCCCACCCATGGACTGGTGCGTGAACACATCCGTGCCAATGGTCGCGCCCTGGTGCTGGAGAAGGGGATCAACGGCGAGATGATTACGATCTACGACAACGGTGCGCATATTCCGTTGCTGTGGACGCATTTGATCCCGGCGACGATCGAGGGCAAAGCGATGCACAATGTGCAAAATGCGATGTTTGCCGCGGCAATGGCGTTTAGTTTTGGTAAAGACCTGGATGAAATTCGAAACGGCTTGCGCACTTTCGACACCTCGTTTTTCCAGAGTCCGGGACGCACCAATATCTACAACGAACATCCGTTCAAGGTCATCCTCGATTACGCGCATAACCCGGCTGGGTTTCGTGCCATGGCTGACCTCGCCGACAAGCTCGAGCCTGCAGGCAATCGCATTCTCGCGATTTCACTCCCGGGTGATCGACGCGATGAAGACCTGCGTAAATCGGTCGAGGCCTGTGTGCCGAATTTTACCCATTTTGTGTGCAAGGCCGACACCAATCGTCGCGGTCGGGGTGATGACGAAATTCCTCAATTGATCCGAGGCTTTTTACTCGATCTTGGGGTTGACGACGACAATATCACCGTCATTGCAGACGAGGAACCCGCGGTCGACTACGCCTTGAACATGGCGCAGGATGGCGACCTGCTGGTGATTACAGCGGATGATTTGCAGCGCACCTGGAAGCAAATCATAAACCTGCATAGCGACAAGGTAGAAAACAAGAAAACCATTCCCGGCACCAAGGTGTTTGTTCCGGAGCGCGCAAAGCGCTATGTACTGGATCAGGATGAGGAGCTGATTATCGACGAGCG
>CBDUSZ010000085.1:0-12458 GCA_965370015.1 uncultured bacterium
AGCCCCAATGTTCAGACCTAATAATTCGAGTTTTGAGAAATCAAGAGTTAGTCTTGCGTAAGGCGTAATCTTGAGGGAAGCATCTCCGTTGATTGTCAGGCCGCCTGGCTCGAATAGAAGGTCGTGGGCTATGCCGCTCAGGGCAAAGCCGGAGCCCAGGTGTAGCTCGTCAACCTGGGGTCCATAGCCTGGGATTTTAACGGTGATAGGAACGGTATTTCCCCCCAGGCTTCCGAGAATGAGCGTTGCATCTGCGCATACAACAATACATCCTGTCATGTCAATTTGACCGAAATCGAGTTCGGGAAGTATCACGGCAGTTCCCAGATGTAGGTCGTTATTGTTAGTCCCACCCGCTCCGATGTTGGTGAGATTAATCCCTGCCCCGGTCACTGTCACACCAGTGTATTCGAGTTCTGCACCGTACTTTCCGAATAATCCTAAATTATCCACGTCCCCAATGGGGTCAAAGTCGAGGCGGGTTCCAAAATCAGGGGGAGCTATAAGTGTAATCGGCATGGCACTCGCGTTAATCTCATCCAGTGAGGCGTATCGGTCCCCGACACGAACAGCACTTAGACTGAAGTCGGTACGCAGTAGTGAGCTTCGGCGTTGCTGATAAATATTGGAATAGGCGAGGTAGTCATAATTTTCACTACCGGATCTGCGCTCGATAATTGTTTCAAAGCGGTGACCGGCAACGGATGAGCTTAAATATCCCTGGGTACGATGTAGTTGGTGCAAACTGTTGAGTTGGTTGACCTCAATTCCCGTGGTTACATCGTCCAGAGTAAGATTGCCACCATTGAAAATATTATTAATGGAGACAGCATCGCTCGAAATCAGGTTTTCGAGGTTGAGGGCCTGTACATCCTGTTGGGTTACTCCATTTAATAAAAGCTTTCTTTCGCGCCTAACATTGGCAGTGCTTTGCATGATGGTGAAAATCTCTGGCGCAAGTTCCATACCATCATTGTTTAGCAATTGCCGGGGCGGTGTATACCCTGCGTTATTATTTGCCGGTTGTTGTTGCTCCTGTGGAAGGCTCTGGCCTTCAAGCTGTGGATCAATACCACCACCGCTTATGCCGGCTAGTTCAATATCGGATAACGAATTTGAGGCTTGTAATGTCCCGGTAAATAAAATCCCTGAAACAATTAACAATGTAACAAGGTAGTTTTTCATTGTTCTGTGCGTCTTCAGGCTTTCAACATACCGAAGTACGGCAATCCCTCCGTTGTAAACAGTTAGTGTCCATGATGCACAATATTGAATTGGTTAAGCACAAGCGTTGATCTGCGGGTGTTGAATTGTGAGGCTCGCGACACATTAGTGGCGTTTGCCACGTTGCTTGCGATGGCATTGACGATATTTAATCCCTCGGCTTCTTTCTGAGCGGAGTCAGAAAGCGCCAGCGTCAGGTCCGAGTTGAGCTCAAGACTGGAATCGTCCACGATAATATATTCCGCCGTGGCACTCTCCAGTTCAAATGATGAGCGGTATATCGATATATGTTCCTCTGAAAAAGTACTCTGGCCTATTTGGTAATTTTCCACGATATCCAGTGTGGAGTTGTCTGTCCTGGTTTGTTTCACCTCGTTGACAATACTGGATGCGTCACAGGAGCCCATAACTACTCCGCAACCGGCGCCATTGATTTCGATTCTCATTTTGGGTAGTGTGAGTTCGACCAGCAGGGAAATATCTCCCTCTATTTCGATGCCGGCCGCTGCACCGGTATCTCCCATGCCTAAGAAATCTATATTTCCGGTTGCATCGGCAGTATCTGCCTCGATGGTGATGCCCCCTCCGAGCATTAAAGCGATATCGGCAGAACCACCGTCAAACTCAATTTCAGTATGACCAGCTGCGGCAATACCCTGTCCCAGGTGCCCTTCAAAGTAAAAATTTTCACCAATATTGAACCTGGTGTGGGTGTTTACGTTGGCTGTGCTAATTGTGCTGGAAATGCTTTCCTGTTCGAATATGTCGGTAGTGTTGTTACTGTTGACGATCTTACTTGAAATGTTTTCACTGGCAGATCGGATATCGATATCAGTTTGTTCGGCTTCGGGTCTTGAGTATCCGGATAAGGTAGCGGATTGAATCTGGATCTGGGTGATCCGGTTGATCTGGTTGACTTCCAACCCGGGTTCAATGTTATCGTCTTCAACGCTTATGGTAACAACGTTGCCGGCCCAGATATTGACAGTATTGGCCACGGCTGATTCGGCACTGTTGACCAGGTTAAGACCATTGGATCCCTTTTGCGCCTCGTCACTCAGGTAGAGTCCTGTTGTACTATTGGTGATACTCTCAGAGCTGTTACCAATAACGACACCACGTCCTTCTTCGATGTTACCGGCTGTCACCCGATCCATGGCGCTGTCTTCAAGAACGACGGGGTCCGCTCTGGCGGGTTGAGTAGCGAGCAGAAGAGTGCCTAGTAGCAATACTGATGCACTCAACAATTTTTTAAGTTTCATGTACGACATAGCTGCTTTACACCCATTTTCCCTGGTTCCGATGAATAACTTGTTCGGATACTGCTGAGCTACTTACAGTCGATCCCGCCGATTTGCCCTGACCCCCATGGCCAGGGCAAAACAGGCAGATTGCTCGCTTAACGGCTGTGACTGATTACATTGGACTGCTGGAGAGCCAACGCTCCTCCGTCCATCAGCACGCTGGTACGTGCAATGTTAATTCCAACAGCCACTGCACTTCCGGTCGCGTTAACCACATTCATCGCTTGAACGTTACTTTGTGCACTACCTGATAGAGCCAGGTGGAATGAGGTGTTAACGGTAAGACTGGAATCGTCTACCACGATGTACTCGGCTTGCGCATTGGTGAGCTCAAAGGGTGAACGGTATGTCTCAGCCACATTGTCGGTATATGTGCTATTGCCGATGCTGCTGCTGACCTCGGTGTCCATGATTGACTTATCTATGGTTTCGCTGGTATTCAAAATTGCGCTACCGCCAGCATCACAGGAGCCCATTAAAACGCCACAACCGGAGCCGACCACGTGTACTTCGGCCTCAGGAAGTATCAGCCTGCCGTAGAGGGTGAAGTCACTGTCTGCATCTCCCACATCCATGCCACCATAGCTTTCTGTGTTGCCGCTCGGGGATGGTGTGATCTTATCAGGATTGGCCATAACAGCCCCACCAACAGCCATTCCAATCTGAACCTCACCACCGTCGAGGAACAGATCGAGGGTGCCTGCACCTGCACCACCCTTACCCACGTTGGTATTTACATCCACTTCAGGACTGACTCCGAGGTCAGTCGAATTTGTCTTACCGCCACCTTCGATAGTGGTAGTAACACTGGCCGTGCTGGTATTATGGGCATCGCTTGTAAGCACGTGGAGATCCACGATGTTGTTATTTCGGTCGAAGCTATCGTCATGGGATTCTGTGCCAATACTGGTAATCTCAACGAATGTGTTTGCTTCGGGACGCGAATAATTCGGCATGGATGCAGAACGCCGCTGCTCCTGGTTGATCATGTTTGACTGGTCTACCGCCATTTCACCGCTATCTGGGATTGCGTCATCTGGTTTGATATTCCATATGTTGACGCCATTGGCAACTGTCGATTCAGCACTATTAACTATGTTAAGCCCCTTGGCACCACTTTGCGCTTCGCCTTCAAGGTCAACACCTCCGGTTTGACTAATTGTTGCTACGGAGCTATTCCCAATGATTGCACCACCGCTGCCGCCGGGATTACTGGCCTCGGTGCCTGCCGTGACCTGATCGAGCAATAGATCATCAAGCGTTACAGGTTCTGCAGTAGAATTTGGTAAATAAAAGAGGCAGAGTAGTGGTAATCCTACCGCCAGCCGGAAAGATGGGTTTGTGGTACACATTTTGAATTCCCTCGCTAAGTGTGTGAAAAAATCAATCTCTTCTAATTGACTTAATACTCCTCTCAACAGGATAGTTCTTGACATAGATCAAGTAATAACGGGAAGGTAAAAATTTTTTCTCGGCCCCTGATTTGTAATGACTTTGTTACTCTGTGTTTTCCATCCAATGGAAATTTCCAGTGATGAATTCACGCCAGCCTGCAGGCATTGCCGAACATCATACCTCGCAATTTCAGAGTGGTTTTTTCCCAGTGCTCAAAATTGAAATGGGTGGTCTGTTCAGCCAAAAAACCGATGATCGGTAACTTAAATTAACGCGGCAAATTAACCTGAAATAGCGTCTGCGAAATCGGACAAGTCGTCATCTTGTGTGTATCTTTAGTGGTTACAGCTTCTGCAATATAGCTACAGCTGGGGTCATTGCTGGGAATAATCTGTCTAATGCTATTCTCGGTTGAGATCGCAGGAGAAAGACGACACTATATTGATGTGACAAATTTGTGCCCTAATGACTGATAAAACCTGTTTCACCCGGGAGATGACTTTATGTTCAGGAACCATCCCCCCTATCAGCGCGAAAGACCTCGGTATCGGGATGAAAAGCGAACCAGGCAAATCAGTAGCCCTGGATTCCAGCGATTTCATTGTCGCTATCATCCGTAATAGTAACCGAGCGGTTTTGGCTGTCCCAGTGAATGGTGATGTTGTTGCTGATTTGCGGTGTTGCCACCAATAGATGGTGCAGGGCACCGCTATGGGCTTCTGATGATTTTTAGTTGAAAGTGATCAACTGTTTGTACGAATGGTGGACGAATTTTTCAGGCACTACAGTAAATAACGGGAAAAGGATAGATTCTGGATTGGATTTCGCGGTTTGATATTGGCAAATAGGTCTTTTATACTTAAGCACCCTGCCGAATTCTGCCTGATTGACTGCCTTTCCGAACGGCAGCTCATGACCGAAGATCGCCCTTAAAGGCCAGGATTTAAATGGCTGATATCGGGGAGAGTAGTCGTTCTAGAATCCTCGGTCAACAGCAGAAGTCGGCACACTCCTGTCATTGTTTTAAATTAATTTGCCGAAATATTCTGCCGTTTACATAATCCTGGAAAACGCAGTAGGATCACGAAAGTCTGCACAAGCGATTGATTCATCTAGCTATATGAAAAAAGTGCTTATCACCAATAAGGTGACCACGCATTTTTTCATTACACTATTTAAATCAATCGCTTGCACATCTTTTCCGCGCCCTACTGCGTTTTCCAGGATAATCAACTGGAAGTCGTTAAGGAGAATTTTTGATGCTGCAATTATTGAATAGGAACAAAGAGTTTTAAAAATGGGGCTTGGCAGGAATTCTGGGTTTATAGGTATCTCTGATTCTCCATTCTGGATTAATATGCATCGCCGGGTATGCGTACCCAACCTTCCATCAGCACCCGTGCGCTGCGGCTCATGATGACTTTATTAACGCTCCAGTTACCATTGTGCTGACTGGCTTCGGCCCCAACGCGCAAAGTACCCGAGGGGTGCCCGAAGCGTACACTTTGGCGTTCACCACCACCCGTGGCGAGGCTCACTAAAGTGCCTGGAATTGCAGCAGCGGTAGCTATGGCTACAGCCGCTGTACCCATCATTGCATGATGCAGTTTACCCATCGACAGGGCGCGAACATTCAGGTCGATATCCGAAGCCAGAATTTGCTTGCCGCTGGAAGCGAGGTAATCACCGGGTTTGGCTACAAAGGCCACCTTCGGCGTGTGCAGGCGGTTTGCGGCCTGTTCGATAGTTTTAATCAGACCCATGCGTAGCGCGCCGTGAGCACGAATGGTTTCAAACATTGCGAGTGCTTTGGCGTCGCCGTTAATCGCGTCCTGCAGCTCCGTTCCCGTATAGCCGATATCTTCCGCGTTTAAGAAAATGGTCGGGATACCAGCATTGATCATGGTGGCTTTCAGCGTACCAATGCCTGGCACTTCTAGCTCGTCCACAGGATTGCCGGTAGGAAACATCGCGCCGTCGCCATCTGCCGGGTCGATAAATTCCACCTGTACTTCTGCGGCAGGGAAGGTCACACCGTCGAGTTCGAAGTCTCCGGTTTCCTGTACCTCACCGTCTTTTATGGCGATATGAGCGATGATAGTTTTGTTGATATTGGCCTGCCAAATGCGTACGGCTACGATACCATTTTGCGGAATTCGACTGGCATCCAGCAGGCCGTTAGTGATCGCAAAGGGGCCTACCGCAGCGGTCAGGTTGCCGCAGTTTCCGCTCCAGTCGACGAATGGTTTGTCGATGGATACCTGGCCAAAAAGGTAGTCGACGTCGTGATCGGGTTGGCTGCTTTTCGAAACAATGACGGTTTTACTGGTGCTCGAGGTGGCGCCGCCCATGCCGTCGGTCTGTTTACCATAAGGATCCGGGCTACCGATTACACGCAGTAGCAGGGCATCGCGAGCGGTGCCCGCAACCTGGGCCGATTCAGGCAAGTCCTGCAGGATGAAGAACACGCCTTTGCTGGTGCCGCCGCGGATGTAAGTGGCAGGGATCTTGACCTGGGGTGCGTGAGTCATACGAGTACCTCTTGCATATTTTTTTATTTAGCGCGAGCCGTGTCTGTCGATTCGAGAAAGTCCTGGGCAAAGCGTTGCAACACGCCGCCAGCCTCATACACGGATACTTCTTCGGCGGTGTCGAGCCGGCAGGTTACCGGAACTTCCACTTGCTCACTATTTTGACGCTTGATTATCAGGGTCAATGCTGCACCCGGTGTAATTTCTCCAGTGACATCGAAGGTTTCAGTACCATCGATTGCATAGGTTTTGCGATTTTCGCCAGCCTTGAACTCCAGTGGTAGAACGCCCATGCCGACCAGGTTGGTACGATGAATGCGTTCGAAACCTTCGGCGACGATAGCTTCGACACCGGCCAGGCGTACACCCTTGGCCGCCCAGTCGCGCGAAGAGCCCTGGCCATAGTCAGCACCGGCGACAATGATCAGTGGTTGCTTGCGTGCCATGTAGGTCTCGATCGCTTCCCACATACGCGTGATCCTGCCCTCGGGCTCGATACGGGCCAGTGAGCCCTGTTTTATACTCTCTTTACCATCTGGACCTTCTTCCTTAACCATTTCGTTTAACAGTTTCGGGTTAGCGAAGGTTGCGCGCTGGGCAGTCAGGTGGTCACCCCGATGCGTGGCGTAGGAATTGAAGTCCACTTCCGGTAACCCCATTTTTGTCAGGTATTCGCCCGCCGCGCTGGTAGCCAGGATCGCGTTCGATGGTGACAGGTGGTCGGTAGTGATGTTGTCGCCCAGTACCGCCAGTGGGCGCATCCCTTTCAGCGTGCGCTCCCCCGCCAGGGCGCCTTCCCAGTAGGGAGGGCGACGAATATAGGTAGTCTGTGGACGCCAGTCATACAAAGGGCTCACCGCTTCGTCGGCGTTATCGGAGCCTTCGAACATCGGCGTGTAAACCTGGTGGAATTGTTCGGGCTTCACGCTTTGCCTGACGATGGTGTCAATCTCTTCATCGCTAGGCCAGATATCCTTCAGGGTAACCGGTTTACCGGCTTTATCGGTGCCCAGCACGTCCTGCTCGATATCGAAGCGGATAGTACCGGCGATGGCGTAGGCGACTACCAGCGGTGGTGAGGCCAGGAAAGCCTGTTTGGCGTAGGGGTGGATACGACCGTCGAAGTTACGGTTGCCCGATAATACTGCAGTGGTGTAGAGGTCGCGATCAACCACTTCTTGCTGGATTTTTGGATCCAGTGCGCCACTCATACCGTTACAGGTGGTACAGGCAAAGCCGACGATACCAAAGCCCAATTGCTCCAGTTCCGGTAGAAGTTTGGAGTGTTGCAGATAAAGCTGTACGGTTTTCGAGCCAGGGGCCAGGGACGTTTTCACCCAGGGTTTGCGCGCCAGGCCCCGCGCATTGGCGTTACGTGCCAGTAGACCTGCAGCAATCACGTTGTGAGGGTTGCTGGTGTTGGTACAGCTGGTGATCGCTGCGATGATCACAGCACCGTCTGGCATCAAGCCTTTCTTGTTTTCTACCTTGCCCGCGATACCGCGCGCGGCCAGCTCTGAGGTTGGAACGCGCCGATGCGGGTTGGATGGCCCAGCGATGTTACGAACCACGGAGGACAGGTCGAAGCTCAGAATGCGCTCGTACTCGGCGTTCTTCAGGCTGTCAGCCCACAGGCCGGTTGCTCTGGCATAGGTTTCCACCAGCTTAACCTGTTCGGCATCCCGACCGGTGAGCTTGAGGTAATCAATGGTCTGCCTGTCGATGTAAAACATCCCCGCAGAGGCGCCAAATTCCGGCGTCATGTTGGAGATGGTCGCACGATCCCCCAGGGTTAGCGCGGCCGTGCCTGCACCGAAGAACTCAAGGTAACACGATACTACCTTCTGCTCACGCAGGAATTCGGTCAGCGCCAGTACGATATCGGTAGCGGTAATGCCCGGCTGGCGCTTGCCGCTCAGCTCGACACCGATGATGTCCGGCAGACGCATATAAGATGCCCGTCCAAGCATTATATTTTCAGCCTCCAGGCCACCGACACCGATGGCGAGCACACCGAGCGCGTCTACATGGGGCGTATGGCTGTCAGTACCTACCAGCGTATCGGGGAAAGCCACACCGTCGCGTACCTGAATCACCGGCGACATCTTTTCGAGGTTGATCTGGTGCATAATTCCGTTACCGGGTTGTATCACGTCAACGTTCTTGAAGGCTTTCTTGGTCCAGTTAATAAAATGAAACCGGTCTTCGTTACGGTGGTCTTCGATTGCGCGGTTCCTGGCAAACGCGTCCTTTTCGAAACCGCCGTGCTCAACCGCTAGCGAGTGGTCGACAATTAGCTGTGTAGGTACCACGGGGTTAATCTGTGATGGGTCACCACCCTGTTTGGCAATCGCATCTCGTAGACCAGCGAGGTCAACCAGCGCGGTCTGACCGAGAATGTCATGGCATACCACGCGTGCCGGGTACCAGGGGAAGTCCAGTTCGCGCTTGCGCCCGATAATTTGTTTTAGCGAATCGGTGAGTGCAGCGGGATCACAGCGGCGTACCAGGTTTTCAGCCAGAACCCGAGAGGTGTAGGGGAGACGTTCATATGCGCCTGGTTCAATTGCATCGACGGCTGAACGGGCATCAAAATAGTCGAGTTCAGTGCCGGGCAAAAGTCTGCGGTTTGTTGAGTTCATGATTTTACCCTCCTGTAAATGTCAACCCGGCTTAAATACCTGTTAACTGGAGCCGAATTTGCACCTGGCTTCAGTTTTACAGCCTATAGTGTCCCCCCGGTGCTGGCGTGTAGTTAGCGTCGCTGCACCGGGCTGGCTGACATTGTTATCAAAAACCTAATCGACAATTTGATAAATAATCTAATCGAATTAGGCGCGGCTGGTGTCAAGTACCGCAGCTTCACTCACGTTTGTGTATTCCTGTTATCTGTCCTGAATGGGGGTGAAGGCCAGATTTTCAGGCCCGGTATAGTTCGCCGAAGGACGGATGATCTTGCCATCCTGTCGCTGTTCGACAATATGCGCGCCCCAGCCGGAGGTCCTCGAAATCACGAATAGTGGCGTAAACATATCGGTAGGCACCCCCATCTGGTTGTAGGATATTGCGGAAAACCAGTCTAAATTCGGGAACATTTTTTTAGTCTCCCACATCACCGACTCCAGTCGTTCGGCGACCTGGTACATTAATGTATCGCCATTTTCGTCGGATAGCTGTTTCGCCACGCGTTTAATGACTTCGTTGCGCGGGTCGCTGACGGTATACACCGGATGACCAAAGCCGATGACTATTTCCTTATTGGCGACACGCGCACGAATATCGGCTTCGGCTTCATCGGCCGAGCTATAACGCGACTGTATCTCGAAGGCGACCTCGTTCGCGCCACCGTGTTTGGGGCCACGTAACGCGCCGATCGCACCGGTGATGCCTGAATACATGTCGGAACCGGTCCCGGCGATCACGCGTCCGGTAAAAGTCGATGCATTAAATTCGTGCTCGGCGTAGAGAATGAGTGAAATGTGCATCGCCTTTACCCATGATTCAGGTGCAGGCTTGCCGTGTAGTAAATGCAGGAAATGTCCGCCGATTGAATCGTCATCGGTCGCCAGCTCGATGCGCTTGTTATTCCTGCTGAAGTGGTACCAGTAAACCAGCATCGAACCGAAGCAGGCCATGAGTCGATCGATAATATCGCGTGCCTCGTCGGTATTGTGATCGGCTGCTTCTGGAGTCTGGCAACCGAGTGCGGAGCAACCGGTACGCATGACATCCATTGGATGGGTGCTCGCGGGCAACTGCTCAAGTACCGTTTTGACTGCCTCGGGCAAGTCGCGCAATGACTTGAGTTTTGCCTTGTAAGCATCGAGTTCGGCCTGGTTCGGTAGTTTTTCATGCACGATCAGGTAGGCGACTTCCTCGAATTCACAGGTTTCGGCGATGTCGAGAATATCGTAGCCGCGGTAATGCAGGTCGTTACCAGTGCGCCCCACGGTACAGATCGCGGTATTACCCGCAGTCGTACCCGAGAGTGCCACCGACTTTTTTGGTTTAAATGCGGGTGCTTCGCTCATGACTTTTCCTCATTAAATAAATGATCTAAAGATTGTTCGTATTGGTGATAGCCGAGAAAGTCGTACAGTTCCATGCGCGTCTGCATGGTATCGACGACGTTTTGCTGGCTGCCATCGGCGAGAATGTGCTGATATACATTGAGTGCGGCAAGGCTCATTGCGCGAAACGCACTCAGCGGGTAAAGCGACAACTTAACGCCGACCGATGCCAGCTCCTCGCTGTTGAATAACGGTGTTGCTCCAAACTCGGTAATATTCGCCAGTACCGGCACGTCGACCGCTTCGACAAATTTACGGTACTGGTCGAGCTCGGTCATGGCTTCTGGAAATACCATGTCGGCGCCTGCTTCTACACAGGCGACTGCACGATCAATGGCTGCATCGAAACCTTCTACCGCAAGGGCATCGGTGCGCGCCATGATGACAAAATCGTCGTCGCTACGCGCATCGACCGCGGCTTTAATACGGTCAACCATTTCGGCCTGTGAAACGATGGCCTTGTTCGGTCGGTGCCCGCAGCGCTTTTGCATCACCTGATCTTCGATATGGACGCCGGCCACATTGGTACGAACCATTTCTCTAATGCAGCGCGCGATATTAAACGCGCCACCCCAGCCGGTGTCGATATCGACCAGTAACGGTAGCGAACTGGCATCGGTAATGCGCGCGGCGTCTTCGAGCACATCTTTCAGTGTCGAGATGCCAAGATCGGGTATTCCCAGGGAACAGGCGGCAACCCCGCCACCCGATAAATAAATGGCCTTGTGACCACATTTTTCTGCCATGATTGCGCTATAGGCATTTACCGTGCCAACCACTTGAAGCGGGTTGTTGGCCTCTACTGCCTGGCGTAGCCTGGCTCCCGGGGTTAATTTGTCAGGCATTGCTTTCCTCTAGAATTGTTTTTACGGCTTTCCAGGCACCACTGATATGGCGGCGCATTAATATTTCGGCTAATTCTTCATCGTGTTGTTCGATGGCTGCAACGATTAGTCGGTGTTGCGATAGCGCTGTAGCCGGGCGCGCTGGCACCTGGCTTGACTGATGGCGACCCATACGAATCAACTGGTATAGCTCACCATTAAGATTTTCCAGTATCCACTGATTTTGACTGGCGAGCGCGATGCGGTAATGAAAATCGATGTCACCCTCGGTTTGCAAATAAGTCTTGCCACCGGCTCGCCCAATCGCTTCTTCGTGCGCATCGAGCAATTCGTGTAGCGAGCAGATGTCGTCATCTGGCATATGGCGGGCTGCCAGCCGCGCGGCCATACCTTCGAGAGATTCACGCGCGGTGTAAATATCTCCCATCATTTTTTTATCTAGTCTGACTACGCGTGAACCAGCGTGCGGAATTCGGACTATCAGTTTGATTTGCTCGAGGCGATGAATCGCTTCACGCAACGGGCCGCGACTAATACCGTATTTCAGTGCCAGGTCGGACTCGATGATTTTGCTGCCCTGAGATAACGCACCCATGATGATATCGGTCTTAATGCTCTCGTAGGTTTGTGCGGCGAGCGTACGAGACTCTAATGGCTTTTCAGGAGGGTCTAAAATTACGGAACTCATTAGGTATTGTCGACAATAATGGTATAATGTTACGAATCAGAACATGAATATGCATATTCTTACATTTATTGTCAACAATATAAATAATTGAATAAAATTTATCGACAGCCAGAATCGAGCCAGAATCTTTAGCTGACACGCTCTGCAAATTATTAATCCTGACGATTGTATAATTCAATAATCGCGGGTAGGTCAAATCACCAGCTCGATAATGCGCTATATTGGATGACAGATTATGGATCAGGGGTCACCCCAGCCCTGATTCGGTTACCTAATTACTTTATTTGGCAAGAAGAATCACAGCAGGCAGCCTGGCTGCTCATCATCACTGGGGACTCGAAGAGGCATTATATGAGTACCGAGACCGTAACAGTAATAGACGACACGACCGGCAAAAAAGT
>CBDUSZ010000086.1:0-12409 GCA_965370015.1 uncultured bacterium
CATTAGTTGAACCCAGGTCGCGAAGGTAGATCCTTCCATTTTTTATTTTTAGCTCGGCATGTGGTCTGCTGACAGTGGGGGAATTTATATAGATATGGCCTTCCATACAGACAGGCCCTGTTCTGCTTATGATATAAGCCTGACCTTCCGTTAGCCCCCAATCCTTGCTCAAACTGCTACTCATATACGTTTTCTCACGATACGTAATCTCCAAGTATAGACTTTCCTGGAGATGTGTATGCAATAACTCACCCAGATTAGCCAAAATTATCTTTAAGGCAAGCTAATGCGATAGGCTATTTTGGCAAGCAGTATTTATCGAAAAGCGAAAACGGCAGACTACCCAGTGGAAACAGGTAAGCGAAAAATATCCTTAAAACCTGCAACAAAATTCTAACTATAGTTATGTGAAGTGGATACCGGGCTCAATTATCTCATGCCCAAGCCACAGTAGAGCGTTTTTCAACAGTATCGGCACATAAGAGTCGTTGAGTTGAGGTGCACTGCTGGTAGAATTCCGGCATGCGTAAATCGATTCGAATTTTAGAATGGATACAGGTGTTTGTCGGTAGCTAGTAACGAATATGAGAAAAGTGAAAAATTATTAGCCTGCACACTATAGTCATTCAGACAGACCCGGCCTTAGATGCGTTTTCACTCATTACATTCCATAGCACGGTCATCAAGACTAAACCACCTCCGACCCAGGTTTCAATCAAAGGAATCTGCGCAAAAACCAGCCATGCCCATATAGGCCCAAGCGGTGCCTCCGCGGTGCTGATAAGTGCCGATTTTGAAGCTGGAATTAACCGGGTTCCCTCAATCATTAAAATGGTTGCTGTCGCAAAGACCGCGCCAAAACAAACCAGTAATATCAAATCCACGATACTGACATTAAAAGGTGAACTCAAAATAAAACTGAGTACCACATGTATCGCAGCAGATATGATTGTCGACAATACCATCGGTCGCCCCGGAAACATTCTGAATATTACGACCAGGGTTGCCATACCAATCGCCATACAAATGGCCAAAATATCTCCTGTCAAACTACTCGATCCGCGTGAACCTCCGACCATAATTGCAACACCAACAAGCGCTATAGCCGCGCCTATTATTGTTTTAAGCGTGGTTTTTTCTCGCATAAAAACCCAGGCAAGCACTGCAACAATGAAAGGTACAATCGCGTAGATAATCGATACGTTTGCGATACTGGTATATTTAAATGCGCTGATAAAACAGATGGTTGCGGCTGCACCGACCAGCGCAGATATCCAACCCGGCCACCCTAAGCTTTTAACCTCCAGGATTATCCCGTGTTTACTCTTGCTCCACACATACAACCCAAGCACTACTATTGAAAATAGGCCCCTCCAGAACAAGATTACCCACACATCAGCTTCGATACCTTTGGCAAACAAGCCAACCGTACTCCAGACAACAGCTGAAATACTCACCAGGGCAATACCAGTTGCATGGGGAGATAGTTTTACCATTTTCCGTATTTTATGGTTAGCACGGCGCATTATGCTGTATTCCTATCACTAACTGATGTAGCAGTACCATGAATTTCATCAGCATTGGATTGTTAATCTCAATTCCCTCTTCAAGCATGCATTACCTAAATCAAGATCGTCTAGTTCGTGGATTTTCTTCATATTTATTCCTATAGAATCAATTTTGTGTATGTGAGAGAAACAATATAGACTTCAATGATAAATGACACATCGAGAGGTATCGAAGTATGGATGTAACTCAAAAAATGGCTGCAGTTGCAGCTGCGATGTCTTCGCCTTCGAGGCTAAAGATGCTTGAGGCTCTGGCGGGCGGCGTTGCACGATCAGCTACCGACCTTGCGGCTATTGCCGACATACAACCAAATACTGCTACGACTCATTTACAGTCGTTATGCAAGGCAGGCTTGATAAAATTATTGAAGCAAGGTCGATATCGCTACTTCAAAATCAAAGATGAAAGTGTGGGAGATTTGATCGAAGCACTCGGCGAGCAAACCGGTAAAATAGCTAAGCAAGTAAAACCTCCTATGTCTGATATGGCATTCGGAAGAACTTGTTACGATCATTTAGCTGGATGGATTGGCGTCCAGGTAACAGAGAGTCTGTCCAGGAATCACTACATCGTAGAGAAAGGCAAGTCATTTGAATTAACTAAAAATGGCGCTGAATTCCTGGAGAACCTTGGCGTATCCTTGCAGAGCACACAAAACTCGAGGCGGGTATTCGCGCGAGCATGCCAGGACTGGACAGAAGGCGAGGCGCATATAGGAGGTGTACTAGGCGCTCAATTATTGGTCTTTTTTCAAGCTCAAAAGTGGGTTGCTAAAAATGAGGAATATCGAGAGGTTACTGTGCCGGTAAAGGGAATAAAGAACTTTTCTAAGTACTTTGATATTGCTTTGCCTAATTAAATTTTCGTACCAGTTGTCTGTTATACAGTTACTTAATGGCCCTTAGCGATTCGATATATTCCTCTTAACAAAACAGGCTGCTAGAATTACGTCTCTACAATTTTAAGAGTTATCCCTTGCTCGACAACATTGACATTATCGTATTTGATCTTGACGATACATTATGGCCCTGTATGCCAACTATCCATTTTGCAGAGGAAACCCTGTATCAATGGTTAGAGCAAAATTTCCCGCATATTACCGAACTCTACAGTTCTGAGGATATGATCAGCATACGCAAACAGTTTATGATGCAGGACGAACGGTTCGCGATTGATATGTCATTGATGCGAAATGAGTTTTTGAAACAATTAGCGCGAGAGGCAGGTTACGACCCGAAAGCGGTATCCAAAGGCGGGTTTGAGGTGTTTTACGAGGCACGGCAACAGGTTAGTTTTTACGATGATGTATTGCCCTGTTTGCAACGTTTGCAACTAAGGTTCCGGCTTGGTGCGATCAGCAACGGTAATGCGGATGTAAAAAAAGTAGGCCTGGGGCATTTAATCGAGCATTCTGTCAGCGCTTCGGAGTTGAAAGTTGCAAAGCCGGACAAGTTGATTTTCCACCATCTGGTTGAGCGTTTCGGGGTGGCTGCTAATCGAGTTTTATACGTTGGGGATCACCCTGAATTTGATGTTATCGGACCCCAGGATGCGGGGTTACAGGCGATCTGGATAAACCGTGAAAACAATGTCTGGCCAGAACATTTACAGCAACCCAGGTATCAGATTTCAAACCTGCACGAACTGGAATTATTGCTCTAAAATGACAATGAATCATGCCGGCTTTATTGTTGCTCTAGTATTACCAATAGGGCGTTGAGGACTTTTTCAGCCAGAATCGGCTGGGCTTTAGCAGTCGGGTGAATGCCATCGCTTTGCATTAATTCGGCGTCACTGGCTGCCACTCCCTGGAGAAATTTTGGTAAGTAGTAGATATTGAGTTCGGTCGACAATGATTCGAATATTTGCTGAAAGCGTTGGTTGTAAGCTTCGCCCAAATTTGGAGGCAGGCGCACCCCGATCAGCAGGACAGAAATATCCTGTTGCCTGGCCTGGATGATCATACGCTTCAGGTTGTCGGTAGTTTGACTGAATTTTAAGCCTCTCAGCCCATCGTTGCCACCGAGTTCGATGATTAAGTGTGAGGGTTTGTGTTTGAGTAGCAAATTTTCCAGACGCTGTACCCCGCCAAAAGTTGTTTCGCCGCTAATACTGGCATTGATTACGCTTGATTGCGGGTAACTCGACCTTATATCGGAGTTAAATAATGCAGGCCAGCTCTTTTCAATCGGTATATTATACGCGGCGCTCAAACTATCGCCGAGAATCAATATTTTAGGGAATGAATTCTCAGCCCAAACCAGAGTCTGAACTAACAATAAAAAGACGAAACTAATGACTGAAAATAATTTATGCATCTCGGTACAGAAAGTTAGCAAAACTGTCGATACCGCTGATGGTGTGCTCGACATCCTGCAGAATATATCATTTAACGTGGAGTATCAGGAAGCCCTGGTAATCAAAGGGGCCTCCGGTTCGGGTAAAACTACCTTACTGGGATTGATGGCGGGCCTGGATCAAGTCACATCAGGCGAGATAATTTTACTCGGTGAAAAGCTTGGCGACAAAACCGAAGAGCAACGCTCTGCTATTCGGGCCGGAAAAGTTGGATTTGTATTTCAGTCGTTTCAATTAGTGCAGGGTGCAACGGCGCTACAAAATGTCATGTTACCGCTTGAATTGGGGGGTGAAAAAAACGCCGCCGAAATAGCCTTAAACAGTTTGCAGCAAGTTGGACTGGAAACCAAGAAAGATACCCTGGTGGATCTATTATCCGGTGGTGAGCAGCAACGTGTCTCGATCGCCAGGGCTTATGCCGTCAAGCCGCGGATTTTATTTGCCGACGAGCCTACCGGGAACCTCGACGCTAGCACCGGTCATCAAATTGCAGACCTGATGTTCCATCTGCGTGACCAGTCCGGTACCACGCTGATACTGGTAACCCACGAAGTGGAACTGGCGAAGCGCGGAGACCGTCAAATATTGTTAGAGTCTGGTCGCTTGCAAGGTTAAATCTGAGTTGATCAAGTAAAATATGTCAGGATTACCTAAAATTCAGTCTTATTGGTTGATGCTGATTGCCACCGTAATTACCGTGGCAATCGTCAACACCAGCCAGTTGATTACGCAGCGAATCAGCCTGTTACTCGATCGCCAGGCCAGTGAACTCCTTGCTGCAGACCTGGTAATTGTATCGGATAATTCTCTTCCAGAGGAATATGTACAGCAAGCAGTTAATCTTGGATTAAAAGTGTCCCGAACGACCAGCCTGAGGACTGCGGTATTTATCGAAGACGATGCGCAACTGGTCGAACTGAAGGCGGTCGATTCGTTTTATCCATTACGCGGGGAACTCGAAAAGACAGTTAATCCTGGCGGCGACAAAACCAAAGTGCAACAGGGTCCGAGGGTGGGCGAAGTCTGGCTTGACGCTAAACTAGAGAGTTTGCTCGGTGAAATTATTGCGCTTGGTAAAAGTCGTCTCGCGGCTAATTGGCTATTGACTTACGAGCCCGATCGGGGTGGAACGCTGTTCAATCTCGCACCCAGAATATTGATGAACCTGGAAGACTTATCTGCCACCGGTTTAATTGTTGCCGGTAGTCGCGTCCGTTACCGGTTGCTATTTGCCGGTGAGGAAGGTCAAATTGCAAAATTATCAGGTTGGTTGAAACCGCGACTAGGCGAAGTTGAGACTATTCAAAACCTCGAGAACGCACGGCCGGAAATGCGGCGGGCGCTGGAGCGAACGCATCAGTTTTTTGCTTTATCGATCGTATTGACGCTGGTCATCGCAATGGTAGCAATCGCTATTACTGCGCGATATACGGCCAGCCGTGAAGCCTCAAAAGTGGCAATGCTGAGAGCATTTGGCGTATCGCAGTCGAAGTTATTCCGATTTTACACCTGGCAGCTGACCAAGGTCTGGTTAATCGCGACTTTAGCCGGTATCGGTATAGGGTGGTTTTCACAATTTCCGTTGCAATGGGCGCTGGATGGCTGGTTTGGCAAGGAATTACCGCCGGTAAATGCAATCCAGCCCTACTTGATTGCTGCAGTCGTCGGTTTAATCAGTCTTGCCGGTTTTAGTTTGCCATACCTCGTCAACGTCATTGCTACACCACCGATGCAGGTATTTCGTCATATTCGCAGCCCGCAATCCATACGGCGTAACTTGCTGGTATCAGGTTCAGCAATAGCAGCAGTATTTCTGGTTTTGATCATTCTGATGCAAAGCTCAAAGCTTGCTATGGCGACACTTGTCATCGTATTAGCCATCGCATTGTTATTGCCGGTTATATTTAGGCTGATGATCAACACGCTATTGTATTCCGCCAAACCGGGTTTCTGGATGCGACAATATTTGCTCAGTCGATTGAAAACGAATACGCGAGCAGCAGTTTTCGTGATGTCGGGATTTAGCCTGGCACTGCTGTCAATATTGTTGATCGCCGTGGTGAAGGACGAATTACTATCTTCCTGGCAGAGGCAACTTCCAGACGACATAGCCAACTATTTTCTGATCAATATTCCCACCGAAGAGGTATCCGAACTCAAGCAATTCCTCGAGTCACGGCAAGTCCGGTTATCGACTGCCTATCCGCTGGTTAGTACGCGCTTGACCCATATCAATGAAGAGCCGGTTGACACCATAGAATTCTCCAGTCCTCGCGCAGAGCGACTGCTCCACCACAGCTTTAATATAAGCTTTGCCCTGAACTTGCCCGATGACAATATCCTTGTCGAAGGAAAGTGGATCGATTCGAATAGTGGGTTGGCGCAATTGTCAGTTGAGCAGGGTATGGCAGAATCATTGCAGATCGGTGTCGGCGACATTCTTTCCTTTAGCGTTGGTAGCGAAGTAATAGAAGCGCCGATTACCAATATTCGATCAGTGTTTTGGGAAAACTTTAAACCGAATTTTTATATTATTGCGAATCGGCAGACAATCGAAGATCTACCCCAAACCTGGTTGCTGAGCGCACTCATTGAAGATGCTCAAAAAGGTGAACTTAAAAAGTTATTGGCAAGGTTTCCATCGGTGACATTGCTCGACATTAGCGAATTGATGGCACGCATGCGGAGCATAGTAGAACGTGCCTCCATCGCACTCGAATTTTTCTTTCTGTTTGCTCTGGCCTCAGGTTTTATCGTGTTATTCGCGGCCGTCCAGACTGGCAGGCACGAACGCCAGACTGAAACTTCACTGCTGCGCGCCTTGTCTGCCAAAACCAGTCAGTTGTATCGGGTTAATGTGCTTGAATTTACCTTGATGGGAACATTAATTGGGTTGTTTTCAGCATTGTTTGCGAGTCTTGCAGGCTGGATTGTGAGTGTTTACTTTTTCGATATCGATTATCAGTTTTCACCTGCTTTGTGGGCCTACAGCCTGGTGTCAGCGAGTATCGTGCTAACAATTGCTGGCATTCTTGTCAGTCGAAAGGTCTATAATATATCTCCAATGAAAATCCTCCGAACCTGATAGTTCCAGGCGCCTAATGTCTACAGAAAGAGAACAGCTAGTCGATGTCATCAGTGAAAAAATAAACTGGAATGACGATATATCCAGAGCGCTCGATTACGCGCTCAATCTCGTGCATGTGGATAAAAGCATACCTCGCAGTGTCGATGTGGTTAAGCGAGTGCTGGAAATGGGAGTCGACAGAAATACACTGATAGCGACGCTGCTTAGCGATCCAGATCTACAGGGTATACTCGACACTAAAGAGATCGAGGCAGAATTCGGCAAAAAAGTAGCGCTCCTGACGCGCGATGTAAATCGTCTAAATATGTTGCAGGATTGCAGTCAATCACGCTTCAAATCCCCGGAACAGGCGGAAAAATTACGCCGTATGCTGTTGGCAATGATTTCAGACGTGCGGGTTATGCTGATTAAATTGTGCTACCGCGTCGAGCGTTTGAAGCTGCTTAAACACAATAGTTACGAGGATCGTCGCTGCATCGCGCAGGAAACGCTGGATATCTTCGCGCCTCTAGCCAATCGACTGGGTATGGGCTTCATAAAATGGGAAATGGAAGATCTGGCATTTCGGGCTTTGGAGCCGCTGGCATTTAAAAGAATAGCAACTTTGCTGGAGCAAAAGCGTAGCGAGCGCGAGGCTTTTATCCAGCAGTTTACCGCCCAACTTGAAAAACTGTTACTGACACAGGGCATCAAACCCAGGGTTACCGGGCGGGTCAAGCACATCGTCAGTATCTGGCGCAAAATGCAAAAAAAGAATCTTGAGTTCTACGAACTATTTGACGTTCGAGCCGTTCGAATTCTGGTTGATTCGGTGGGCGACTGTTATGCGGCGCTCGGCGTGGTGCATACCACCTGGCAGCATATTCCCAAAGAATTTGACGATTATATTGCGAATCCCAAGGACAACGGATACCAGTCCCTGCATACCGCCGTGGTATCGGATAGTGGACAAATTGTTGAGGTGCAAATTCGCACCTTCGAAATGCATCAAAAATCTGAATTTGGTGTGGCCTCGCATTGGCGCTACAAGGAAGGAGTCAATCTCGATCAGCGTATGGAAAATAGTATTTTGTCGATGCGCGAGATGCTCGAAGGTTCGGCCGAAGAAGCATCGGAAGCGATTGCTGAAATGTCCACTGAAATGTCTGGTGACCGGGTCTACGTTTTTACCCCGAAGGGGCAGGTGGTCGATATACCACGTGGAGGCACACCGCTGGATTTTGCTTACGGTATCCATTCTGAAGTCGGTCACCGCTGTCGTGGTGCGAAGGTAAATGGCCGCATCGTCAACCTGACTACTGTACTCGAAACCGGCGATGAAGTGGAAATACTGACCACCAAAGAAAGTAAACCTGGTCGTGACTGGATGAATAAGAACCTCGGGTTTATCAAGTCAGCGGGAGTTCGCTCAAAGGTGAGACACTGGTTTAATCACCAGGATTTTGAGCAGAATTTACTCGATGGTAAAGCGTTGTACGATCGGGCGTTGAACAAATATTTAATCCACGATGCTAATTTAAAAGACCTCGTCGAACATTTTAAACGCAAGGATACCGATCAGTTTTTTGTCGATATCGGCCGGGGGCTGATTACATCGGCGCAGATTATCGGTTATCTGCAAGCCGAGCCGGAGTTGGTCGACCCGTTTAAGAAAATCAAGAAACCCGAACCAAGGCCAGCCAGGGCAGGAGACGAAGTCAGTATCCATGGTGTCGGAAACCTGATGACGCAATTCGCGCAATGCTGCAAGCCTGTGCCCGGCGATTTAATCATCGGCTTTATTACGATTAGCTCAGGTATTACAATTCACAAACACAATTGCCCTAATATGCTGGCCCTGCCGGAAGACAAGCGTCAGCGTCTGATAGAGGTGGAATGGGGGCAGAATGCGCAGTCGGTTTATCCGGTAGAAATTTCTCTCACCGCTTTCCAGCGTACTGGTTTAATGCAAGATGTCAGCACTGTGTTGGCGAACCAGAAAATAAGCCTGTTAAATATAAATTCAAATACGAACAAGGCCGAACAAATGGTATACACCAGGCTCACAATAGAAATTCACCAGGTCGATGAGCTTGTTATGATAATAGACAAATTGAGCCAATTACCGAACGTGCAAGACGTTAAACGTATCGCCTGATCGATGGCAAGGCTTAACCGAACCTTTTGTATTGCACCCATGATGGATTGTTCCGACAGGCACAGCCGCTTCTTCTTGCGCCTGTTTTCAAAAAATATTTTACTCTATACCGAAATGCTAACCGCTGCCGCGATCGTACACGGCGATCGTGATCGCCTGCTTGACTTTAGCCAGGAAGAACACCCGGTTGCGGTGCAACTGGGCGGATCAGACCCTGAGCAACTGTATCAGGCCGCTAAAATATGCGCAGATTACGGTTACGATGAAATCAATTTGAACTGCGGTTGCCCAAGTGACCGTGTGCAATCGGGCAGCTTCGGAGTCTGTTTGATGGCCGACCCGGGGTTGGTTAGCGAATGCGTGCAGGCATTAAAATCTGGGTGTGCATTGCCAGTTACGGTAAAACACCGAACCGGTATAGATCAACAGGAAGAATACGAGTTATTTCGTGATTTTGTCGCAATACAGATCGAAGCCGGTGCGGCTGCCCTGATCGTACATGCACGAAATGCCTGGCTAAAAGGTATCAGCCCGAAACAAAATCGTAATATACCGCCGTTGAAATATGACTGGGTTTACCGCTTGAAACGGGATTTCGTCGATACCGAAATAATTATTAACGGTGGCATTAAAAGCCTCGACGCCTCACTCCAACATTTAGCCCGGGTCGATGGCGTGATGCTCGGTCGAGAACCTTATCAAAATCCCTATTTATTGCATAATATCGACCAGGTGATATTTGGCGATACGCATTCGCAACCGAAATCACGAGCGACCCTGTTGCAGGAAATATATCCCTATATCGAACAACATCTGGCGATGGGAATGCCATTGACTAAAATGGTGCGGCATATTATCGGTTTATTCCATGGTGAGCCGAATGCCAGGCGATGGCGGCGTTACCTGAGTGAGAATGCCTATCGGAAATCGGCTAGTATGCACACTATCTACGAAGCTGAGCGCCTGCTCAGTAGGCCTGAATCCGACAGACCCCAGGAAAATTAGATTATCAATGAAAAAAAATCATCGTTACTTCCGCTATCTGATTTTGCTGTTAATACTGTTTGCGGTAGCTGCTCACGAGGCGATCATGAGGTCCAAAGTTTCGAGTTGGGAACAGACACTGGAGGTCCGACTTTTTGCGATTAATGGCGATCAACGGCGTAGCACTGAAAAATATATCGAATCTTTAAAACCTGAAGATTTCAATGCTATTAAGCGCTTTATCAATCGCGAGGCGCATCGCTACGGTATCACTATTAATGCGATTAAAATCGAATACGCTGGCGAGTTGAAATCAAGGCCGCCGGAAGCTCCACTTGAAAATAGTGTCCTGCGCAACATTATATGGAGTCTGTATTTCCGTGGCTGGTCCATTTATCAGTCTTTTCAGGTCGAAAATGGGTCATCTGACATAGATTTGTTTATTAATTATTACGATACTGACACAACGCAAACATTGCGCCATTCCGTGGGGCTTAGAGGAGGGCTGATCGGGCTAATTAATGGTTTTGCAAATAAAAGTTACCAGGGCTCGAACAACGTCATCATCGCTCATGAATTAATGCATACCTTCGGTGCCACGGATAAATACAACCAGTTAAACCAGCCCGCTCATCCCGCTGGATTTGCGGCACCGTTTCAGGAACCTTTGTTTCCGCAGCGACGAGCGGAAATAATGGGGGGCAGAATTCCAGTTAGCGCAACGCGAGCCATTATTCCGGGTAGTCTCGCACAGGTAGTTGTCGGGGCGTTTACCGCGGCCGAGTTGAATTGGTATAGGGAATAGTCAATCTGCGGCTCCCTGGCTCTAAGCCCGCGAAGCACGTAAATAAACATAACAGGCCCCACTCCCGCCGTGCCTCGGTTGTGCCGGGCACCAGCCCAGTACTGATGACTGTTGGGCTAACCAGTATCGTACTAATGATCTCAGCACCGCTTCGCCAGTTGAACGGTTTCCCTTGCCATGGACGATGACTAGCAATTTGAAATCTGCCGCAATCGCACGATGCAGGAAATCCTCCAGGGCGGCCGCGGCCTCTTTTTGAGTATATCCATGCAGGTCAATTCTATCCTCAATCGGCAGTTGGCCCTGGCGTATTTTCCGCACTAGTTTTTTTTGCATACCCTTGTCGAACCGAGTGTCATAAATGTCAGATTGTTGCTGGTAGGTGATATTTGAAAAATCTAAACTCGACTCGGGTGCTTGAATTTTTCGTTTGAGCCGGGCGTTTTTTTTTGCCCGATGAAGATAAATGTTGACGCGATCATCGGTAATTTTCTTCACTCCCGTGATCAATTCGGAGAAACTCGGCTCGTCATTGGATTCGTCGTTGACCATGGTTTTAAGTTTTCACTGTCGATTCGGGCACAAATAAGTCACAGGCGGATTAATTTGGTTTATTATTCCGCATATTTTTGCCATAAATCAAGCGATGCATATTCTTATTACCAATGACGACGGTTATCTTGCGCCCGGAATTCGAATCCTGGTCAAATATCTGGCGAGCATCGCCGAAATAACGGTGGTAGCTCCCGATAGAAACAAAAGTGGAGCGAGTAGTTCGCTGACCTTGACACGCCCTCTGCGAACCACCCTGACCGACGACGGTTTTTATTGTGTCGATGGTACGCCAACCGATTGTGTCCATCTGGCGATATCGGGTTTGTTAGAGCGGAGTCCTGATATGGTAGTTTCCGGAATCAACGAGGGCGCTAACCTCGGGGACGATGTCTTGTATTCCGGTACCGTGGCTGCAGCAATGGAAGGGCGGTTTCTAGGCTTGCCGGCGATTGCTGTTTCTCTGGTAGGCAATAGCCATAAACATTACCACTCTGCAGCCGAGATAACCCGCCGGATAATTAATAACCTGATCAAAAATCCGCTTCCAGCCGATACTATATTGAATGTTAACGTGCCGGATTTGGCGCTTGAAGCAATAGGCTCTATGCAGGCGACGCGCCTGGGTTTTCGTCACAAGTCCGAAGCAATAGTGAAACAATACGACCCCCACGGGCGACCAGTTTATTGGGTAGGCCCACCAGGTTCGGCGCAAGATGCTGGTCCGGGGACTGATTTTTACACTGTTGAACACAATCAGGTATCGCTAACACCGTTGCACATAGATTTAACCCGACATGAAGGTATTAATCCGTTGCAACAATGGCTCACAGCGCTGAATGCGTAATTATCACTTCGAAAAAACACTGGCATGAATTCGAATAACAGAAATCATCAGGGCATCGGCATGACTTCA
>CBDUSZ010000087.1:0-12370 GCA_965370015.1 uncultured bacterium
GAACGATTCCCGCCTAGGTAAATTTGCGGAAGAAACGTGTTCGATCAAACATATCTTCGAGGTCTTCCATGCGCAACCGGGTTTCCGGCCAGGTCAGTTCCTGCACCGCAGCGATAAATGTTTCTACTAATAACAGTAACTCAACGGTCGAATCCCAGGCCGATGGCACTACGATATTTGCACTGAAGCAATACTTGCAAAATTTCTCTACGGGTGAACGCCACTGGTCGGTAAACAAAATGATTTGCGCGCCCCTTTCGTGCGCGATCTCGGCCAGTTTCAGAGTGCTGTTTTCGTATCGTCGAATGTCAAAAATTACCAGCACGTCGCCTTTCTGGATATCAAGAAAGTAGTGTGGCCAGGAATTGGATATGGGCTGGATGTGGGTGACATTTTTACGAATCACCTGCATGTGTAAAAAAAAGTAGTCAGCCAGTGCCCGCGTGATGCGCCCACCGACTATGTACAGGGGGTGACCTGTATCCGATAGCAGTTTGCAGGTAGCATCAAAGGTTTCAGTTTCGATTTGACCCAGTGACTGGCGAATATTACCTATCACTGCCTCTGCAAACCGATTCAGAATATGACTATCCGGTGCTTTCTGCGCCCAGTTATCGTGCTTGGCGATCGGCCCGATGATCTTGGCTTCGAGTTCACGCCGCAGTTTTATCTGAAATTCAGGAAATCCTTTAAACCCTAACTTCTTCACCATGCGCACAATAGTAGGCGGTGACACGCCCGATTTTTCCGCAACCTGGGTGATTGTACCTAACCCGGATACCGGGTAGTTTTCGAGAATTTTATTCGCCAGTTGGCGCTCTGCGCGGGTTAACGAGTCAAACCCGCGCTTGATGGAATCGGCAATAGCATCACTGTCGGGGGATTTTTTCCTAGCCATGAGTGTTATTAAAACCAGTCATGGTTAAGCCTGCTCAAATCCTCTTTCCACCTCGTAGTTGGTAACTACTTGCTCAAAGCTCTCCTGTTCCCACTCGGCAGCCCTCACGTAATGGTCAATCACCCCGGAACCAAATGCCTCGCGTAACATAGATGACGCTCTTAATGCCTGGGTGGCCGCTACCAGGTTAGTCGGAATACCTCGCGCCTGTTCAGCCTGGTAAGCGTCACCGCTAAACTCTGGCTCGAGTTCGAGCTTCTCTTCGATACCCGCGATTCCAGCCGCAATCTGACCGGCTATGGCAAGATAGGGATTCAGATCACTGCCGCCAATACGACACTCTACACGCACGTTCGAGGTGTCGGCACCAACGATTCGAAATCCTGCGGTACGATTATCGAGCGCCCAGATAGCTTTCGTGGGAGCAAAAGTGCCTGCCATAAAGCGTTTGTACGAATTCACATAGGGTGCCAGAAAACAGGTATTGTCGTCTGCGTATTTGAGCAATCCCGCCAGGTAATGCCTCATCGTATCAGACATCCCATATTGGGCTTTACTATCCTGAAAAACAGCCTCCCCTTTAAGCGAAACCAGTGACTGGTGAATATGACTGGACGATCCCGCTGCTTTATGACTCCACTTGCCCAGAAAAGTGACCGACTTATTATTTAAAAACGCTATCTCCTTAACTGCATTTTTCACCAGCACATGTGTGTCCGCCATGTACAGCGCACCGCCGTACTGCACGTTAACCTCAGCCTGTCCCGCATCGGCTTCGCCTTTGGTATTTTCAACTTTTATTCCCGCACCCTGCAGGCCGTTGCGTATCTGGCGCATCAGGCCCTCTTCCCTGGTGGTCTGAAAAATATGGTAGTCCTCGTTGTACGGACTGATGGTCGTCATGTTCTGGTAATTTTTTTGTCGAAGTTCCTCATAAGTCTCGTGAAATACGAAAAATTCAAGTTCGGTAGCTACCGCTGAACGAAAACCCATCTGCTCGAGTCGCTTGATCTGCTGTTGTAATATAGCTCGCGGCGAGTGCGGTACAGGAGCTTGACCGTGATGGTCCAGCAAATCACACAGCACCATCGCCGTTCCTTCCAGCCACGGCAATAATCTCAGCGTGGTCATGTCCGGTCGCATGGTATAGTCGCCGTATCCAGCCGCCCAGCTAGTCGAGGCGTAACCCTCGACCGTATTCATTTCCAGATCGGTTGCGACCAGGTAATTACAGCAATGGGTTTCTTCCCAGGCGGTTTCGACAAAAAATTCCGCCTGCATACGCTTACCCATCAGCCGTCCCTGCATATCCGGGAAAGCGACAACCACCGTATCAATCGAGCCTTGTTCGACCCGCTGTTTCAAATCTTCAAATGAAAGTAAACCTGACATGGAATGCATCTCTTGGAAATTTTAAAGTGAGGCGCAATAAATGCGCCTCACAAGCTACAGGCAGTAAATTAACCGTAGCGGTACGGACGACCGGCTTTTACCATGTCGGAGTTATATTGCTTAAAGATACTAACAACTTTAGCCTTGACTGGTGATTCGGCGGCAATTTCATCCCAGAACTTGATCGCGGCATTTTCTACCGTAGCCCACTCGTCGTCCGGAATCGTGGTTAGCTTCATCTTGGTGCCGTTGACACGCAACGCAGCTTCGCCACCCCAATACCACCATTGACGATAGTAGTGCGAGCTATCCATAGTAAGTCTGAGCAATTCCTGGAGATTATCTGGTAGCGCATTCCACTGATCCATATTGGCAAAGAATGAACCCGCCCAGGCACCTGAAATGTTATTGGTGAGGAAGTAGTTAGTCACATCTGCCCAGCCAACTGTGTAGTCTTCGGTGATGCCTGACCATGCGATACCATCGAGTTCCCCGGTTTGCACCGCAACTTCGATATCTTCCCATGGCAAAGTGACCGGAACCACACCGAATTGGGTCAGGAAGCGACCCGCAGTCGGAAATGTGAATACGCGCTTACCTTTTAAATCAGCGAGGCTACGGATGGGGTCTTTGGTGGCAAAGTGGCAGGGATCCCAGGCACCAGCAGATATGTGCTTAACACCTACTTTGGAATACTCTGCGTCCCAGATTTCGTTCAAACCATATTGATTGAATAATACCGGCACATCGAGTGAGTAACGACTACCGAATGGAAAGTATCCGCCAAATACCGTGACTTCAGTCGGTGATGCCATTGAGTCATCGTCCGATTGCACCGCGTCGATAGTCCCCTTTTGCATGGCACGGAACAACTCGCCTGTGGGTACTAGCTGATCTCCAAAAAATAATTCGATTTGCATCTCGCTACCAGCGACCTTGTTAAATGAATCGATCGCTGGCTTGATAACATGCGCCGCCAATGCTGCTCCCGCATAGGTTTGCATACGCCATTTAATGGTTGTCTTGCTGGCAGCATGCACCGCTGGTGCACCCAGTGTTGCAGCGCCCGCCAGGCCCGCTCCTGCTGTTTTCAGGAATTTTCGTCTTGGGTTGTTATTATCAGTAGTCATGGATTCCTCCGGTTGGTTGGTTATAAATCAGTACTGACATGCTATTCGCCGTTATATATATCTGGTTGCTAACGGGCGTAAATAGTCTGGGGTAGCCACAAGGCAATTTGCGGAAACATCATTACCAGTGTTAACGCGACGACCATGGCAATTACAAATGGAAAAACCGAACCATAGATGTCCCGTATACTTATCTCCGGGGGAGCCATGGCACGCATCAAAAATAGGTTATAGCCAAAGGGTGGAGTCATGTAGGCAATTTGCGTAGTAATTGTATACAGTATGCCATACCAGATCAGATCAAATCCCAGTGCACCCACCAGCGGCACATAAAGAGGTGCGACAATAACCAGCATCGCAGTATCGTCAAGAAAGGTACCCATTATTATAAACGAGAGCTGCATCAAAATCAGGATCGTCCAGGGACTCAGTCCGAGCTGACCGGCAAATAAACCTTCGATCGCTTTCACCGCACCCAGACCATCGAATACTGCACCAAAACCGAGCGCCGCAAGAATGATCCACATGAACATACAGGAAATCGCCAGGGTTTGGCGCACCGATACTTCGAATACCTGACGGTTCATGCGACCCTTGAGCACCGCAACCATAAATGCGGTCATCGCGCCGATCGCCGAACTCTCTACCAGACTGGTCCAGCCATTGAGGAAAGGTACCATCATCGCGGCAAATATCAGGATGGGTAAAAGGCCGGCGCGCAACAGGCGTAACTTTTCGGCCATCGGGACATTGCGCTCCTCCTTAGGTAACACCGGACCGAGTTCGGGCTGCAAACGACAACGAATGGCGATGTAAAGAATGAACAGCCCCGCCATCATCAAACCTGGAATTACACCGGCAAGCCATAGCTGCCCCACCGGTTGGCGCGCGATCATTGCGTAGAGCACCAGCACCACCGAGGGCGGCACCAGAATGCCTAGCGACGAGCCCGCCTGGATGACCCCGGTTACCATACGTTTGTCGTACCCCCTGCGCAGTAATTCGGGTAGCGCTATGGTAGCGCCGATTGCCATGCCCGCGACTGATAATCCGTTCATTGCCGAAACCAGCACCATTAAGCCAATAGTACCGATCGCCAGTCCACCATGTATCCCCCCCATCCAGACATGAAACATCTTATACAGGTCATCGGCTATTTTGGACTCCGACAGTATGTAACCCATGAAGATAAACATCGGTAGCGTCAAAAGCGGGTACCATTTCATCAATTTCATTGCCGATGAAAACGGAATATCCGACCCCCCGGTGCCCCACAGGGTTATAGCCGCAACGGCTGCGACCGCTCCGATAGCGCCGAAAACACGTTGCCCGGTGAATAGCAGCAACATCATCGATGAAAACATCAAAAGCGCGATCATTTCGTAAGACATTAAAGTTTTACCCCGCGAATTTTCGCGATGTCTTTAATCAACTCACAGGTCGATTGCAGTATCATTAGAGTAATTCCGATACACATGACAGACTTAATCGGCCACATATAGGGTCGCCAGCTTGAGTAACTTCGCTCGCCATACTTGATCGCATACTGGGTGCTTTCGACCCCACCCCACAGCAGCGTTGCAAGATAAAAAATCAGAAAAAATACGGTAATCGCATCAACCCAGGCCTTTTTGCGGTCCGACCAGGGCGCATAAAACAAATCCATGCGCACATTTGATCCGAGCTGGATTGAATAAGGGCCACCTAAAATATAATACGCCACCATCGCAAACTGGGCGGTTTCCAGTGTCCATAACGATGGTAAAAAGAAGGTTTTGGAAATCGATGACCACAGCAATACTCCCACTATGACGAAAATGCCATACATAACGATGCGCCCGAGCCGGTAATTTACCGCTTCGACGAATTTGACGTATTGACTAAGAATTCGTGGCATGATCGTTCCTCAGGGGCATCGTATAACCAAAATGTGCGGCAGACTCGGAGATCATGGTTGCCAGGGTTAAGGCCATTTCCTGACACTTTTCGACACTGCTAAGGAGATCGCTTTTGACTTCAATCATCGCACTTAACAAGCCATTGTTGTTGCCGTGCAGGCCTAAAGTATGGGTAACGCCATCCTCCGGCCCATAAGGCTGATTCGGTTCCACGCGGAGTTCCGTCTGTTGCTGCGCTAGTTGCACTATATTATTCCCCAAACGGCTATCCTTCTCAAAAATGATGCCTATATCGACATTTCTTGTCTCCCCGTGATATACCGGGGTAAAACTATGAATAGTGATAAATAAAGGCGGGGTGGAAAATTTAGCAAGACGATTCGATATGACTGTTTCGAATGGCAGGTAGTATTTTTCAAACCGATCCCTGACTTCGGCGTCACTCAGGTTCTGGTTGCCGGGTATCTGAAATACCTCGCTTTTCTCGGGTATCGCTCCCGTTGCACCAAAGGGGCGATTACAATCGTAAACTAGCCGTGAAACAGTGGTTGAAACTAACGGTGCGTCCAGTAGCCTGCTGATAGCCTGCGCCAGATCGCTGGCACCTATATCCAGCGCGGCATGACTATGCAGGACGTCATCTGCAAGCTGTAAGTTATTAAACCGCGCAGGAATAAAATTAGAGGCATGCTCACAAACCAGCATCAACTGGGCACGCCCGTCTTTGTTGAAGAGCGACACTGGGGGTACCTCAGCCTGTGAGTTCATGGGTCATTCGATTTAATAGAAGTTATTTATGGTTTTGTTATTAATTTTTCATAACGTTTAGACCTGGCAATATTTTTTCTTATTTTAAAATGCTTGTCAAGCAAGATCATCTCACCGATCCGGTTTACCGATGGATAACTGTTTGAGGAGGTGCTATTTCGAAATTAATACGAGCCTGAGATAACAAAACTATATGCGATGAGCCGCTGCACAGGCAGAATTGTTACCGCCATCACGATGGTGTCTGATAATTGAGTTGGTGTTGCTTTCGCCTTCAGAGGCAAAATGTCTTGCCACGCAACACGATGATATTGAAACCTGACTAAAGCAGCACAAGCGGATTCCTGTTGCGCTTGTGCTGCCTGTTAATGATTACCTGATATCTATTCGTGGATCAAAGCGACAAAATCCAGTTTACCAATATCTCTGCTTCCGCTTCACTGGTTGTCGCATTTGGCGGCATAGGAATGCCTCCCCAGACACCGCCACCACCTTTTATTACTTTATTGGTTAAAGCAACAAGGGCAGCGTCATCACCTTTATATTTAGCCGCAACATCCTTAAAAGCCGGGCCTACAACTTTGTTAGCAACAGAATGGCAAGCGAGACAATTTTTACTTTTTGCCAGCGCCTCATCGGCCAGTAGCTGGTGGGAGGTAAATAGCACCATGACGCTACAGAGTGAAATAATAAGTTTTCTTCTTAGCATGAACATCTTTCCTATCGGTTAAAAAAAATAAATCTAAAATTATGTTGAATAACAGCTTAATAATTTCTTCGGATAATGTCTAACCACATTTTGACTCACCACAATTTAAACAGGTTAAGCATCCGTCCAGCATAATCATGGCTTTGGTAAGACATTTATTACACAGCTCGGAAGTTTCCGGGAAATCGCTTGAGCCAGTATCCGTGTCAGCAGTCCTGCGGGCATATTCTTCCGCCTTGTCCTTCAGAAATTGTTTTTGGTGTTCATCGGGCTCGGCTTTTTTAAGAATCCCGATCAGACACAAATGGCTTTCCAGTACATCACCAATTTCGGCAACCAGGGAAGGCATAAACTTGCCGCCTTTTTTAAAATAGCCACCGTGTGGATCAAATACGGATCGCAACTCTTCCACCAAAAACGTGACATCTCCACCTTTACGGAATACCGCAGAAATAATTCGTGTTAATGCCACAATCCATTGAAAATGGATCATGTTTTTAGAGTTAATAAACACTTCAAACGGACGCCGTAGTTCATGTTCAGTATCCGGATTGAGAATAATGTCGTTTATTGTCACGTACAGCGCATGCTCCGATAACGGCGTCTTAATCTTATAGGTTGAGCCCTGCAGCATAGGCGGGCGCTTCAGTTTTTCGTGCATCTGTACGACATCGGCACCTTTACTTGTCGTCGCAAGTTCGCTGGCCTGATCTTTGCCTTTCATATCATTTTCGTTAACGACGCGATATTCGGTTATTTTCTTGTCAATTTTTATAGCCATCCTGATTATCCTCGCGAATCAGCTTTTGGTATGAAGGGGAAGAAGTTACTACTGGCGATGCCCGGCAACCGCTCCTGCCGACGCTTAAGCTTAAAGGCGCCTGCTGTTGGTGTTCTACCGCCTATATCCATATAAGCCGGCCCCTCACCTCTCGGTCCAGGCGAATTTGCCAGATACGAGCCGTGTATTTCGCATAGCATAAATTTTCGCACCTAATTATTGAATTTCATCGATTAAAGTCACTAACCGCCACTAATTTCATACATTATACGGACTTATAGCTTTCCGTAATAACCTTCTTTCAGTGCATCATACAAATTGGCCGCTGTATGGGTTTCACCATCGTATTCGATTGATTCGTCTCCCCTGGTGGTGATGACTTCGCCATTTTCTAAAATAAACTGGTAGCTTGTCTTTTGCAGGTCCTGTTTCTTTACCAGCACCCCTTGATGAACTTCGGGATTAAATCGGAATGTCGTGCATCCCTTCAGACCCTTTTCATGGGCATATTGATAAATATGCTTGAAATCCTCGTAAGGGTAGTCGGTAGGTACATTTGCTGTTTTAGAAATTGACGAGTCTATCCACTGCTGTGCAGCAGCCTGTATATCCACGTGCTGCTCTGGTGATACATCATCACTGGAAATAAAGTAATCGGGTAATTGCTCATTTGATTTCTTCGAGTATGGCGATGCCTGCGGGTTAACCAGGGTACGATAGGCGAGTAACTCGTAAGAATATACATCTACCTTTTCCTTGGTTTTTTTACCTTCGCGAATAATATTTCGCGAATAACTGTGAGCAAAACTGGGTTCAATTCCGTTACTCGCATTATTGGCTATCGATAATGAAATGGTGCCTGTGGGGGCTATAGAACTATGATGGGAAAATCGTGCACCGGTTTCTGCTAACTGGTTAACAAGTTCGGGGTCAATTTCTTTTATTTTTTGCATATAGCGACTGTAGTGCGCGTGCAACACAGAACCTTTTATCTGATCCCCCTGCTTATAACCATCGTCACTCATTTCGGGGCGTTGCTGTAGCATGTCGCTGGTCACTTCAAACATCTCCTCAAATAGAGGGGCGGGACCTTTTTCTTTTGCCAGTTCCAGCGCCACCTGCCAACCGGTAATCGCAAGTTCTCGACTCACTGCCTCGGTAAATTCTATCGCTTCCGCTTCACCGTACTTCATTTTCAATAATATCATGGTTGAACCTAGTCCAAGATAGCCCATGCCATGTCGGCGTTTTCGTAATATTTCTTTTCTCTGTTCCGCCAAAGGCAATCCATTGATCTCGACGACATTATCCAGCATACGCGTAAACACCCGCACCACTTCTCTGAACTTTTCCCAGTCAAATCGCGCCTCGTCAGAAAATGGCTGGATAACGAATTTGGTCAGGTTGATCGACCCCAGTAAACAGGCGCCATACTCGGGTAAAGGTTGCTCGCCACAGGGGTTGGTGGCACGGATCTGTTCACAAAACCAGTTGTTATTAAGTTCATTTACACGGTCTATGAGGATAAACCCAGGTTCGGCGTAATCATAGGTCGACGACATAATCGCGTCCCATAATCGGCGCGCTGGAATGGTTTTATGCACTCGGCAGGCCACCTTACCATTTTTGTTTAGGCGATAACCTTCTTTACTTGGCCAGTCGCGCCAAACGAAATCCGCTGCATCATCCGGGTTTATATTATCTCCTTTCAATTCAGCATCAAGGACAGGGAAGACCAGCTTCCATGAATCGTCATTGGCGACCGCTTGCATGAATTCATCGGTAATCAGCAGGGACAGATTGAATTGCCGCAGGCATCCGTCCTCTCGTTTTGCCCGGATCAAATCCAGCACATCGGGATGGTTTATATCAAAGGTCGCCATTTGCGCACCACGCCGTCCTCCGGCGGAGGAGATGGTGAAACACATCTTGTCGTAAATATCCATGAACGAGAGGGGGCCAGAGGTATAAGCACCAGCACCAGCAACATAATCACCTTTCGGGCGCAACGTGGAAAATTCATATCCGATACCACAACCTGCTTTTAGCGTCAGTCCCGCCTCATGCAATTTTTGCAGGATATCATCCATCGAATCCTGGATTGTGCCGGAGACAGTACAGTTAATCGTTGAAGTATTCTGGCGGTAACCCTTTGCACCTACATTAGAAATTATACGTCCCGCCGGGATAACACCATTTTGCAAGGCCCATAAAAACTTTTCGTACCATTCACTTCGAAGTGCTTCGCTTTGTTCCTGATCAGCCAGCGCCCGGGCTACTCGAGCGTAGGTATCATTGATGCTATTATCGATTGCAGAGCCATCTTTTTTCTTCAGCCGGTATTTTTTATCCCAGATATCGTAGGAGGCAGGCTGAAGCGGAATTTCGCATTCAAGGGCTGAATCCGCATCTATTGAAATAACGCCTTTATGTTTCATGCTGAATAGCCAGTAGTAGTGTTTTTATTTGATAAAGCATTCTAGGTTGATAAGGCATGCGTGACTTGATATAGGTCAATTAGCAAGCTTTGGGCGAACAGATTTCTTATTTTCCACAACATATTGCTTCAAAGTCCAACCCCCCCAGCCAACCCAAAATGAGTGAATTTAAATTTTCCCCGATGATGCCGAATTTGTAAACATAAACCTATAGAAATTTGACAAAAATAGCCGACAGGGATTCTAATACCACCACAATTTGTATCCGGGGGAACGCCGATGAAATCAGATCACAGCGATAAAGGCATACAGACTCAGGCAATTCATGCAGGCGAAGCACCGGATCCAGGTACTGGAGCCTCGGCACCGAACCTGGTGATGTCGAGCACTTTTGTAGTTGACGAAGAAATCAGTTTCTCCGCCAACAACCTCAGCGAAGAAACCCCTTACGTTTATACCCGCTGGTCTAACCCGACCACGCAGCAACTAGAACAAAAGGTTGCAATACTGGAACAGGCAGAGGCCAGCGTTGCTTTTGCCTCCGGCATGGCGGCAACGGCTGCGATCTTGATGAGCCATTTAAGCAATGGCGATCATCTTATAATCAACAATACCAATTACCCCGGAACCGCCGAATTCGCACGCGATACGCTTACCCGTTTTGGTGTTTCAGTAACACCAGTCGACACTTCTGAGCCTGACAATATTCGCCATGCGGTTCAGGACAATACGCGTATGATCTGGATCGAAACGCCATCGAACCCATTATTACGAATTTCCGATATCGAGGCCACAGCAGCCATCGCGAAACAGGCAGGTGCCCTGCTAGTGGTAGATTCGACTTTTGCTACTCCAATAGCTACCCGACCGATACTACTCGGTGCCGATCTGGTAATGCATTCTTTAACCAAGTACATCGGTGGACACGGAGATGCTATGGGAGGATCGGTTAGCGGCAAACAATCGTTAATCGGGCCATTACGCGGAGAGGCGCTGGTACATTATGGCGGCGTGATCAGCCCATTTAACGCCTGGTTGATATTACGCGGCATGGCCACTCTGCCTATACGAATGCGTTGCCACGAGGAAAATGCGCTCCAAATTGCTCACTTTCTGGAACAACACCCCGGCGTCGAGAAAGTTTTATATCCGGGGCTGGCATCGCATCCGCAACACAATTTAGCAGCACTGCAAATGGACAATTTTTCGGGCATGATTTCATTTCGCACGCCTAAACCAAAGCAAATTGCCAGGCGCATGATGCAGAAACTAGAGGTGATTCATTATGCCGTATCGCTGGGTCACCACCGTAGCCTGGTATACCTGATGCAAACTGGCGATTTGATCGATTCATCCTATCGGCTTGAGGGAGATGAGCTGGAAAAATATCGTCATAGCGCGGGTGAAGGTATATTCCGCTTTTCGGTTGGGCTGGAAGATGCCAGTGATTTAATTACCGACCTGGAACAGGTTCTGTAAACCACGGCAGCACAGCCTGTTAAGCAAGAAAATCACCATTCTAAAGACCTGCCCCCTTCCCAATGACATGGCCCTATCCAAATGACAAAGCAATTAAACGACTATAAAGTACTGACATTCGACTGCTACGGCACCCTGATCGACTGGGAGAGCGGTATCTGGGATGCGATGCAACCGCTTATCCATGCGAATCAGCGCAGTGACATCACTCGCTCTAGCGGCCTGGAAGCCTTCGCTGTCATTGAATCCGTACAGGAACGAGAAACCCCGGATTTGCTTTATCCGAAATTGCTCGGGCGAGTGCATCGATTACTGGCCGCGCATTTTGACCTCAAATCTACAGATTCTATGGATGAAGTCTTTGCTCGATCGGTCCCTCACTGGCCGGCATTCCCTGATAGCGCGGATGCACTACGTATTTTGAAAAAGCACTTCAAACTGGTAATTTTATCTAATGTTAATCGGGCCGGGTTCGCCGCTTCGAATCATAAGCTTGGTGTCGAGTTCGATGCCATCTATACCGCCGAGGACATAGGTAGCTACAAACCCAACCCGCGTAATTTTGAATACATGTTAGAACATATTAAAACCGATCTCGGGGTGACCCCGGAGCAAATCTTACACACGGCACAAAGTCTGCATCACGATCATGTGCCAGCCACCAAGTTTGGCCTGGCCAAAGCCTGGATAGATCGGCAGAATTTATCGAGTAGCGACAATTGGGGGGCGACTGCTCGAGTCGAGAATCGGCCTGAGGTTGATTTTTTGTTTGCTTCCATGGGGGAGATGGCTGGGAGTTTAAGTTTTTAATTTTAAATATTTTTTACATTATTTCGCACACTAAACCTTTCGCTACTTCGTATTGGAAATATGAGTA
>CBDUSZ010000088.1:0-12363 GCA_965370015.1 uncultured bacterium
GAGGAGATAGTACCCGATGGCTCGAGAATTACCGGTCGATGTAGTTATGATCTGCGTTTGCTGGTACGACATGGCATCACTCTTCTTGGTGTTTCCAGGCAGGGCAAGCGTTTTCGTGATCGTGTGCGTAAGCTCACCATCAAGACAGGGGATGTATTGTTATTGCTTGGCCCGCAGGAACGTCTCGATCGGGTAATTAACTGGCTGGGTGTACTGCCACTGGCGGATCGGCGGCATGCGGTAATTCAGCGCAAGAAAGCAGCATTGGCTATCGGCCTTTTTATCAGCGCCATCGCCTTGTCTGTAAGTGGCTTGCTTTATTTGCCTGTCGCCCTGGCCAGTTGTGTGATCGCCTTTGCGGTACTCGGTATTGTATCCGGGCGCGAGGTATACGAAAGCGTAGAGTGGAAGGTGATAGTGCTGCTGGCTTCGTTAATACCCCTGGGCGTCGCATTGGAAAACTCGGGTGGCACTCAACTTATAGCGCAACTGATCGTGTCGCAAACTGAGGGCTGGCCGCACTGGGCGATCCTCACCGTGCTGGTGATGGTTACCATGACGCTGTCCGATTTTTTAAACAATGTTGCAACAGCGCTGATAGCCGCACCGATCGGGCTTGATGTTGCAAACGCTATCGGTGCGGCGCCCGATCCGTTCCTGATGGGCGTCGCGGTTGCGGCTTCCTGTGCCTTCCTGACGCCGATAGGACACAAGAACAATACCATTATTATGGGGCCAGGGGGTTATCGCTTTGGTGATTACTGGCGCATGGGTCTGCCACTGGAAATCCTGGTGGTGGTTATATCCGTGCCTGCTATTCTCTATTTCTGGCCGCTTTAGTTCATTTGCAGGTGATCTATACGCTGATAGCACGGAGATTGCCTGGCGCATAGGGTGTAAAATCTAATCACTAATCACAGCTTGTGACTATTTTAAATGGCCTGGAGGCTAACTGATGAACTGGACAGTATATCTATCGGGTGAAATACATACCGATTGGCGCGAAAAAATTATGCAGGGTGCAGCATCCCATAAATTGCCAGTGGTTTTCGCCTCGGCGGTGACTAATCATGAAGCGAGCGATGCGGCAGGCGATATGCTGGGTGCGGAAAGTAATAATTTCTGGCGCGACCACAAATCATCGAAAGTGAATTGTATTCGTACAAAAACAATGATCAATAAATGCGATATTGCAGTGGTGCGTTTTGGTGATAAATACAAGCAGTGGAATGCGGCATTCGACGCGGGCTATTGTGCGGCACTTGGCAAGCCCTATATCACTCTGCATGACGAAGACATTATTCACCCGCTAAAAGAAGTTGATGCCGCGGCGATGGCCTGGGCTCAAACGCCCGAGCAGGTTGTGGAAATATTGAAATATGTTACTGACGAACAACGGGATCAGGTCTAGCTTTTATACCGTGCCAGGCTTCGGATATAGTCTAACTGGTTTTGCAGGCTGGTTATTCTTTCACGCAGTTTTTGCGATTGTTTGGAAGGTCCGGCTATTGATTCAATTTTTTTTAGTTGAGCATAGGTGTCGATGATTTTCTGGGACAGTATTTTTTTATCGATAGTGAGGGTGAGTTTGTCTAACCGGTGGTTGCTGATTTCTGCACAGTGTGAAACTTGCCGATGTCCCATAATTCTGTCCTTGACTGATAACCCAGGTGCCACTATGCCGGATCGATCGATCGCTGGATATAGGGTGCGGCGTGTGGCTGCGTAGGAAATGGCTTACAATTCTGTTTTATATTGGCGCAGAATGATTGTAATAAATATCGGCTCACCCTGCGGGAACTCAAGCGCAAATTCGGACCCTGTGCCGCCTAAAGCGACTAAATTACGCAGGTTGAAAACCTGTGCCCCCACAGGCTTGTACAGCGGCGCTCTATAAACAGGATTAGGCAAGATGATCCGTTACCAGGTTGAAAAATTTATGCAGTTTCTGGTCGATGGTGTTTATGCCAGTATTCCCCGGCCACGACCGGCAAAAACAACCCTGCTAAATTGTAAAATAGTGTCGCATCGGGGTGAGCATGATAATAAGACGGTAAAAGAAAACACTCTGGCGGCGTTTGATCGCGTATTGGATCGGGGTGTCTGGGGCATTGAATTAGACATTCGCTGGACCAGAGATTTGCAACCGGTGGTCATCCACGATTTCGACTGTCGGCGGGTATTTGGTTCAACCCTCAAAGTGAGCAAGGTGACGCTGAGCGAATTGCAATTGGCAATGCCAGAAATTCCCAGTCTGCATCAGGTTATTCAACGATACGGTAAAAAAATCCATTTAATGCTAGAGATAAAAGCAGAGCTATTCTCCGACCCCCAGTACCAACAGGCGCGACTCAAAGCGCTATTCTCCACGCTCGAACCGGGAGTAGATTTCCATGTTCTCGCGCTCTCTGCAGATTTATTCGAATTGGTGGGTTTTCTTCCGGGCCGGGCCCTGCTTCCGGTAGCGGAGTTTAATATTCGCGCTACAAGCGACAGGGCGTTGCAGAATAATTACGCCGGAATTTGTGGACAGCATTTGTTAATCAGCCATAACACAATCCGCAAGCATGATCGTTGCAAGCAAAAAACAGGTACTGGATTTGTTTGCTCACGATTTTCTTTATACCGCGAATTGAATCGGGGGGTGGAATGGATATTTACCAATCACGCGCTCAAGCTGCGCGGCATTCAGCAAGAATTGCGAGGGAGCCCCTGATTTGCATTGATTTGATTATAGGCTCCCAGGTTTAACCTGGCAGGTGGTGAATTCAGCGATGCCGATAATCCTGATTTCCGAATCAGATTAATGAACCGACTTTGGAGGATCCTGTAATCCAGGAATAGTCTTGCTGAAGGGATCCGATTTAGAAACAGAATCTGGAGCAGGGATTTGTACTGTTTGCAGAAATGGGTCGTCTTCGGGGTCTGATTCATCTTCAACTGCCGGTACCGCTGGACTGGAAGTGGATCGGGGTATTCGCATCGTCTGTATAAAAGGATCTGACTCTGATTCTGGTTCTGATTCTGACTCCGGGGTCGATATTTTATTAGTGGCTGGCGCTGCTGCTTCGGAGTCTGGTTTTGCAACGGATGCGGAGGCAGGTACCGTTTCTATAAAAGGGTCTGATTTGGTTTGGGGTTCGGGCTCATGCTCAGGCACTAGCGCGGCATCAGGAACCGGCATTTCCCAGAGGGTTGGATCAGGATGGTACATCGCACCAAGTGCTGGCCCGGGAATGGTGCCGGTCTCAGGTTTAGCTTCTGCAGCTTCGGGCTGGAGATCAGAAGCCGGTTTTGAATCTACCGCGGACCCGGGTTCCGCCACCGCCTTTGGCTCCGGAGCCGGTTTGGACTCAACAATGGGTTTGGCCTCAGGAACTGGCCTGGACTCAACAACGGGTTTAGCCTCAGGAACTGGTTTGGGCTCAACAACGGGTTTAACCTCAGCGGCCGGATGGGATTTGGAAACTGGACGCTGAGTTTTGACTGCAGTCTTTATCTTTGCGGTATCTAATCCGGTCTTCTCTGCTTTCGCTGCGCTTGTTGTTGCATTCGTGGCTTTGCCGACAGTGTGCTGAATTTCAGGCGGTGCCATTTGCCTGAGATAAGCATCGACACTGGGTTTTAAGCCAAAACCATCCGGTGTGACTTTTAGGCGTCGGTTTAGTTGATAAAGCAGTTGAAATACGATGAGCCTAATCGGTGCAGCATCCGCACCAATTCCAAACAGATGATTGCTATTAGCGGATAAGGGTGCGGCGTTACGCCAACCTATGCAACCCTGTGTCGCGATAACTGCCGGAAATGAATTCAAATCGATATCCAGGCCATCTTTTTGGCGCCGTTCAAGCCAGATTTCAATATTGTCACTGAGTTGGCTGGGGCTGGTTTGAAAGCCGCTAAAGCCGTAGATAAAACCGGGTGGGCGTCCTATCAGGTTAAACCTGTGAGTGAGCAATGGGTGCTTGTGAACATACCTTTTTTGCTCGTTCAGTTTCAATTTGTTTTGCGTGGCAATCTTTTTGAGAACTTCGCCGCTGATACCCGGATTTAGTTTGGCTATAGAGGCGCAGGTATCGAGAGCATCGAATAAGGTCTTGCGTATCAGTTTAGTTCGTACTTCGATTGTGGCCAGTACGCTTTCGTAGAGAAATACATCGGAGCTACCGGGTAAGTTCAGGCGTGGGAAATCGCGTCGATATATGACTATGTCGATAGGATCTGAGCTTTGTCCCGCCGAATCGATTATTCGTCCCGAGCCTATCGCGTAACTGCTGGGTAAGAAAGGTTCTAGCACACCACGGATAAAAGCCGCCCTGGTGGAGTCTGCTGCAATATCATGCTTGGTGACACTGGTGAGTAAATCAGCCTCTGCTTTTAGAAACCTGGAAATTATTTGTGACCACTCGTCGAAATTATTCATCGCGCTACCTCAGAAGAAATGAGAGGATGAAGCATACTTTGGGCTGAATGCTTGGCTTCAGCGATTACGAGTTTCATAGTTCCTCCATTTCACTAGTTGCTTGAACCTGGTTGGCAAAATCCTTGTCCAGACTGGTATTTTTAGATAAATTTTATCCAGTCTACATCAAATTAGCCCATTAGGGTCTAAAACCATGGGTCCGAATTCAGGGCACAACGGGTATTCAAACCGGTTAACTTTAAAGTATATATAGGAAAATTTGCGAAAAATTCCAATTTTGTACCAGTCTCGAGCCAAATATGTTGCAATAGTGCGACATATTTACCTGCTTATGGGCTTTAATTACGAATCGCTTTGATGCGAATCGTTCATTCATTCTCGGAGTCCAGATGCGACTGATAGAACCTGAAATTGCGAACTTCGACACGATATATGACCAATTTCAATGGTCGGTTCCAGAGTATCTGAATATCGCCTGCCAGGTTTGTGAGCGCCACCAGTCTGATCCCGGTCGCATTGCTGTGTATTATGAAAATTTAGGCGGTGAGACTGCGACTTACAACTTCGGTCAGCTGAAAATGCTATCGGATCAATTCGCTAATGCGCTAAAGGCTCTGGGAGTCACTCGTGGTGACCGCGTCGCTATCGTGTTATCGCAACGTATAGAGACTGTTATCGCACATCTGGCAATTTATAAACTGGGTGCCATAGCCTTACCCCTGGCAATACTGTTCGGCCCCGAAGCGCTTGAATATCGATTGCGAGATAGCGCTTCAAAAGTGGTGATAGCGGATGCCAGTAAATACGACACAGTGCGAACATTGTTGCCCGGGTTAGCCGAACTACGGGTGGTGATCGGTTGTAATACCGGAGACAGTCGAACCGAGTTCTGGAATTTATTGAATCGCGCTTCCAGTGATGTCGAAATCGTTCGGACCCTGGCCGACGAGGCTGCCTGTTTAATCTATACCTCGGGCACTACGGGCCCGCCTAAGGGGGCCCTGGTTGCGCATCGTGCAGTGATTGGAAATTTCACTGGTTTCGAAATGTCGCAGAATTTCTTTCCACAAAAGGGTGATCTGTTCTGGACGCCCGCGGATTGGGCATGGACCGGAGGATTGTGGGATGCCCTGCTGCCGAGCCTGAACTATGGTATGCCAGTACTGGCATACGAAGGCGCCGGATTTGACCCTGAACGTTCGAGCCAACTGATGGGGAAATATTCAGTGACCAATGCATTTATTCCACCCACCGCGTTAAAAATGCTTCGCTCCATCGGCAACCTGAAACAACAATACTCGGTGCAATTACGGGCGCTAATGAGCGCCGGGGAACAACTGGGTGAAGAGCTGTTTCACTGGGGCGAAGAAGTGCTTGGCCTGACCATTAACGAAATGTGGGGTCAGACAGAATTCAATTATCTAGTCGGTAACTGTTCGGCGATTATGGCGCCCAAGCCCGGATCCATGGGCAAGCCATACCCGGGCCATCGTGTCGATGTAATCGATGATGAAGGCAAGGTGCTTGCTACCGGTGAACAAGGTGAACTCGCCGCCTGGTGTGATGATCCGGTAATGTTTCTTGGATACTGGAATAATGAAGCGGCGACAAAGGATAAAATCACCCGTAACTGGTTTCGTACCGGTGACATCGGATATCGTGATGAAGATGGGTTTTTATGGTTCGTCGGGCGCAAGGATGATGTGATTAGTAGCGCTGGATATCGCATAGGGCCGGGTGAGATCGAAGACTCACTGATGAAGCATCCGGCCGTGTTGCAAACCGCGGTGATTGGTAAACCAGACGAATTACGCGGTGAAATCGTCAAGGCCTATATCGTGCTGGCCCGGGGTTATTCAGCTAGCGATGTCCTGAGCAAAGAGATTCAGACCTCGGTTCGGGAAAGATTGTCGGCACACGAGTATCCGCGGGAAATCGAATTCATCGATGAATTACCCATGACCACTACCGGTAAAGTGCGCCGTATGGATTTGCGGCAGCGTGATATTAATAAATCTTCTGGGAGTATTTAAAAACACGCTCTTCCCGCAATCGATGGGCCAGGTTATGCCTGTAGGGTCGAATTTATTCGGCCACAGCTTGAAGCGGATCCAGATCGGTCGAATCAATTCGACCCTACGCATCAGGGAAGGGCCGGACTATTCTGGCGGATTGAGCAAATTATGCTGCCCCAGATTGGATAATAGTCGCTCCCCACACAATGCCATCGTCGTATCCAGTTCTTTATAAATTATATCCAGCGCTTCACTGACGCCAGCTTCGCCATGGGCACCCAGCCCATAAACATAAGCGCGCCCGATATAAGTGCTTTTTGCACCCAGGCAGATGGCTTTCAATACATCCTGGCCACTGCGGATACCGCCGTCAAAATGTACTTCGATATCTTTGGCCACCGCGTCGATGATTGCCGGTAACGCAGAGATTGAGGACTGCGCACCGTCAAGTTGACGGCCGCCGTGATTAGACACGATGATAGCATCTGCACCGGTTTTGGCTGCCATCTTCGCATCTTCGGGGTCAAGGATACCCTTGAGGATTAGCTTTCCACCCCAGCGCTTGCGAATCCAGTCGATGTCGCTCCAGGCCAGTTTTGGATCAAATTGTTCGGCGGTCCAGGACGATAACGACGACAAATCACCGACGCCTTTGGCGTGGCCGACGATATTGCCGAAGCTATGTCGGCGGGTACTTAGCATGTTCAGACACCAGCGCGGACGGCTGAGTACTTGCATCATAGCGCCGAGGGTAAATTTGGGCGGTGCACTCAGGCCGTTTCGAATATCTTTGTGCCGCTGTCCGAGGATTTGCAAGTCCAGGGTTAACATTAAAGCGCTGCAGCCAGCGTCTTTGGCGCGGTCGATCAAACGCCCGATGAAGTCACGATCACGCATCACGTACAACTGAAACCAAAATGGTTTGCTGGTATGTTTAGCCACATCTTCAATCGAGCAAATACTCATGGTCGATAAGGTAAACGGTACACCGAATTTTTCGGCGGCTCTGGCGGCCTTGATCTCGCCATCAGCATATTGCATGCCGGTTAAGCCGACCGGCGCCAGTGCTACAGGCATGCTGACTGGCTGACCGATCATTTCGGTTGCGAGCGAACGGTCGGTGATATCCACCGCCACCCGCTGGCGCAATTTAATATTGCCGAAGTCGCTTTCGTTTGCGCGATAAGTGGATTCACTCCAGGAACCTGAATCCGCATAATCGAAAAACATACGCGGTACCCGCGAACGGGCGAGATCTTGCAGGTCTTTGATTTCGCAAATAGCAGTCATGAAGAGTTTCTCGTTAGAATAAAGCTGCGCGCATTATAGCGGTTGTCGGCACAAGTTGAAGCAGGCCGGGGAATTGAATGACGGGAATTCAGCACTCCCGGGCGACTGAACCGTTGCCTCGCGGCCCGCTTGTCGTTACGATCATCGCATGTTATCGATCCGAAATTTGAGCAAGTCTTTCACCCAGCCTGAGGGAGTGGTACGAGTATTAGATGCGCTCAATTTTGAAATGGCTGCGGGTACTTCGGTTGCCTTGCAGGGGGAAAGTGGCAGCGGTAAAAGTACTTTACTGCATTTAATTGCCGGGCTAGATAAACCGGATCGTGGCGAGATCAAAATTGGCGGCGAAAAACTCAGTGGTTTAAACGAGTCGGCACTGGCGGAAATGCGGCGCCAGCAGGTGAGTCTGGTATTCCAGCAGTTCCATTTAATTACAACCTTGACCATTGCCGATAATATTCGCTTTCAGGCAGCTTTGTGCGGGCGTTTCGACGCCGAATTTGAAGACGAGTTGATTCAGCGGCTGGGACTGGGTTCGCAACTAAAAAAGTACCCCCAGCAGTTGTCGCGCGGACAACAACAACGCGTCGCTATTGCCCGCTCTCTGCTCCATAAACCCCCACTGGTATTGGCCGACGAGCCGACAGGCAACCTCGACGAACAGTCCAGTCACGAGGTGATGTCACTATTCAGTGAACTGGTGAAAAATGCCGGCAGCAGCTTGCTGATGGTCACCCACAGTCGAGATATGGCCGCGTTTATGGATTCCTCGGTGCTATTGCACAACGGTCAACTCAGCGAGACCGATGATGTTACTGAAATCTAGCTTGCCTGGCTTTTACTGGGTGCTGAAGGCGTTGCTCAGCCATTACTGGCGGCACCCCTGGCAAACGCTGTTTTTAAGCGTCGGTTTAATTGCCGGTGTCGGGCTTTGGTCCGCGGTACAGATAATTAACAGCCATGCGGAGGCGAGTTACCAACAGGCTAATTCTCTGTTGGGTGCTCAGGCCAATTACTGGGTTCGGAGCAAATCGGCGCAGGGAATTTCACAGGCAAAATATATCGAGCTGCGTCGCGCCGGGTTTCGGCAAGTATTTCCGCTGGTAGAAATTGAAGTAAGCGCCGGACAGGGTGAGCCGATTAGTATTATAGCAACCGATTTGTTCGCGTTGCCAGGTGATCTGCTCGATCAAAGCGATATCGATGTGGGTACCGATTCGGCTTCCGGCTGGCTAGAATTCATTCAACCCCCTTACCGGACCTGGGTGCCTGATGCATTGGCAAAAGATCTTGGCCTCGAGGCGGGCGATTCTTTGCTGTTACGCGATGGCCGAAAATTACCCCCGGCATTGATCCGCAGCCACAGCCAGCAGGGACGCCAGGTGCTAATCGATATAGCTGCGGCATTCAGGTTGACTGACAGTCGACGTTTCAGCTATCTGGCGGTGGGGAAAATTAACCCCGCGCAATTGAGCCAGCTTAAGTCTATGTTATCTGGCGATCTTGAGCTGGTTGAAAATCAGCAACATCTTGATCTTGTCCAACTGACCCGGAGTCTACATACTCATCTGGCCGCGATGAGTCTGCTATCGTTTGCAGTTGGTTTATTCATCGTCTTCAATGCAGTTCGCTTTTCACTCTGGTACCGGCGAGAAACTTTTTTAAATCTGCGCTTAATGGGGGTCGGAGTCCGGACTCTGGTGGTCGCCATTGTGCTGGAAACATTATTCTGGAGCTTCATCGGCGCTAGCCTGGGATTGCTCGTGGGGATCCAGTTGGGGCAGTACCTGTTGCCCGGCTTGAGTGCCAGTTTGCAAAGCCTCTACGATGCAACCCTGGACGGTATTTTCGAGTTGCAACTGGATACGGTTATTAAAGCCTGGTTGATTACATTGTTCGGCCTGTTGTGGGCACTCGCCTGGCCGTTATACCGGCAGTTGAAAAATGATGTTTTAGAGGCAAACTCGACCGCAGCGGTGCTTGATTCAGAATTGGGTGCGCGACGTAATCTTGCTCTGGGCGCATTAGTGTTATTTGGCGCCGCAGCATTCCTCTATCCGACACTGGACAGTACGATGGCAATTTTCGTTTTGCTGGGTTTACTGTTATTTGCAGCAGCATGGCTATTGCCTGCATTACTGGCTTTGAGTTTGCGTCTGGGCGCCTGGTTTTTACCCGGAAAGTCATTGCTCGCACGTTGGTTGCTAAGCGACGGTTGGTCACAATTACCCGCGTTTCGTACAGCGATGATGGCTTTGCTATTGGCGATGACCGCAAATCTTGGTGTCGGCACGTTAATCGACAGCTTTCGTGGTGCATTTATCGGCTGGCTGGAAATCCGCCAGAGTGCAGACATCTACGTTCGTGGATCGCAAATAGATCAACAGCTGTTGCTCGAGTCGAAAACATCTCAGGCCTGGCTCGCAGATAGTCATGTACGTAATGGTGTGACTACCCGCTGGCGGGGCCGTCCAACACTGGTACGCGGTGCTGACACACGCGCACCGGATAGCCTGAAATTCCCATTGGCGCAATGGGCTGGTGAAAACCCCGAACAGGCGTTAGCGATGTGGAGAACTCAACCCGGTACAATACTCGCCAACGAGCAGGTTCACTATCTGGGTGGATTGCAAATTGGAGAAAGCGTGCAACTGGAAACCGATGGGGGTACAGGTTCATATCGAGTAGTCGGTTTTTTCTATGATTACGGTAATCCATATTTCCAGTTTTACCTGCCCTATGCAGAGGTTGAGAAACGCTGGAATTACCCTTATTCGCGCGGTATCGCGCTGTGGTTGAAACCCGATACGGATGAGGGTAAAAGCCCATTACAGCTAGCCGAAGAAGTTTTACGCGAGGCTGGTGCGCTGCCGGGTGACTGGATATCGCAGGCCGAGGTGAGGAAATTGTCAGTGAATATCTTTGATCGTACCTTTGCGATTACATCGGCAATGAATGCCCTGACACTCATCGTCGCGGCGATAGCATTATTAGCTTCGTTGCTGGCGATTTTGCAGGAACGTTTGCCACAGTTTGCGCAATGGCGCGCACTCGGGGTGCGAAATAGCGAACAGTTACTGATAATTGCCTGCCCGATACTAATCTTTGTCAGCATCGTCTGGACACTGGCGATACCGCTAGGCGCACTATTAAGCTGGATATTAATTCACAAACTCAATATTGTCAGTTTTGGCTGGAGTATGCCGATGCAGTGGGAAATGGCTCCCGCCTGGCAACTCGGATTACTGATGCTGGCAGTTGTCTTCATTACCATAGCGCTTGCCATGTTGCGGCTACGGCGGCGTTTACCCGAGGCGTTGGCACAACTAGGCACACTCACGTGAGGGCGCCTCTAAAAATGCACTTTTTCCGCGAGATCCAAAGCAGCTTTGCTGGGGCCAGCCTTTGGCTGTTGTCTCCGCTTCGGCTCTTTGCACCCATGAAAAAATTACTATTTTTAGGGAGCTCCTTCAGGATTCTATCCCCATGTTTACTCATGATGCTGTATTTGCCTGCCAGTTTGGCTCAGGACGATTTCCAGGTGCTGCGTGGTGATGCGCAGGATTTTGCACGGGTTATACCGGGAAAATTAATCGAGTTTCCGCGCGATCATGCGCCACACACGGATTTTCGCATCGAATGGTGGTATATCACCGCAAATTTGCAGGATGAAAAGGGCAGGCAGTGGGGCCTGCAATGGACCCTGTTTCGCAATGCCCTCAATTCACAGTTCGATGCCGATGGATGGCACAGCAATCAGCTGTGGATGGCGCACGCGGCAATAACTTCTCCCGAAGGCCACTATTTTGAACAACGCTTCGCCCGTGGCGGAATCGGCCAGGCAGGGGTTAGTGATATTGCCGCGGGCGAAAACTTCAGTGCCTGGCTGGATGACTGGCTATGGCGCGCTGATGGCTTACAGCTATTTCCTTCAATGCTAAAATTCAGCGTAGGTGATCAACGCGTTGAAATGCGGCTCGATAGCCCGGCAAACTGGGTGTTACACGGTGACCGGGGCTATAGTCAAAAGTCGGTTCATGGGCAGGCCAGTTATTACTATAGCGAGCCAAATATTAAAATTAGCGGAACCATTCAAACCGACAATAAAACTGTATCGCTGTCGGGCTCTGCCTGGCTGGATCGTGAGTGGAGTTCCCAGCCATTGGCACAAAACCAGGCTGGTTGGGACTGGTTTTCGCTGCACCTCGATGATGGCAACAAGCTGATGTTATACCGTTTGCGCGAAAACGTCGGTGAGCATTGGCTAAGCGGTAGCTGGATTGATAAGGACGGTCAGAAGCAACATCTGGGAAATGCTGATATAGAATTGATCCCGACTGTCACCAGGAAAATTAACATCGGCAAAAAGCGGCAGGTAGAATTACCCCTTGAATGGACAATCAAGCTGCCAGGGCTTAATCGACAATGGCAAATAAAAGCCCTGTATGATGAACAATGGATGGCAACTCGCTTTGCCTATTGGGAGGGCGTTGTGTTGATTGAAGATGATACGGGTGAATCAGCGGGGGTAGGTTATATGGAGTTAACCGGGTATCAGTGAGTTTGTTTCGATCTCCTGATTAAACGAAAATATCCGCAGGGTCGAATTCATTCGACCAACCCAACGGTACGATC
>CBDUSZ010000089.1:0-12241 GCA_965370015.1 uncultured bacterium
TTTTGATGAATGCAGCAGACACCGGTTCCACCAAACTCGAAATTAATCCATGTCATCGGCAAAAATGTGTATTTCTCCATCATCGCCGCCTGGGAATTTCCCACCTCAATAAATAGTACGCCCGCCTCGTTTAAATACCCACCTGCGTCCGACAAAACTCTGTCGACCAGTGCAAGACCATCGTCGCCCGCAGCAAGTCCAATGTCCGGTTCGAATTGAAATTCCTCACTCAGTACAGCCATATCCTCGGCATCCACATAGGGTGGATTACTGACTATAACATCAAATTGCCGGGGCGGAATACTCTCGAACAAGTCTGACTGGTACAGTGTCAACTGTTCGCTCAAACCATGATCGCGACAATTAATACGGGCAACTTCGAGGGCATCGGCTGAAATATCCGAGGCAAATATTTCGCATTGTTCGAACATATATTGACTGGCTATGGCGATACAGCCACTACCGGTGCACAGATCGAGTATGCTATGTACCTGGGTGCTATCAATCCAGGGTTCAAAATGATTTGCGATCAATTCAGCGATTGGCGACCGCGGCACTAGTACGCGTTCGTCGACATAAAACTTCAGTCCGCAAAACCATGATTCACGCGTGATATAGGCCGCCGGTTGCCTTGAATTGATGCGCTGTTGCAGCACTTCTAAGACCTGTTTGCGCTCGCTGTCGATGAGCCTGCAATCGAGATAGTCATCAGGCCAGTCAAGCGGCAAGGCGAGTTGATGCAAAATCAGGTATTTTGCTTCATCAAATGCAGATGCAAATCCGTGACCAAAAGTCAGCTTACGCTTGCTGAATTCACTGCTTCCCCAACGAATAAAATCTCTGATCGTCGATAAAGCGTGAAGCGATTCGGCGTTTGTCACCTTGAGTTTCAAACCGGTTAAAATATAATGTGGCGGATTCTACACCATATTTCATATAGCAGCCCAGAATGAAAAAAGCACATCTATTGATCATCGCAATTATTTCGTTAGTCGCCGGTTTCAGCCTATCCGGGATAGTATTCGACTCAGAACCGGTAACTCTCAAGGCAGGCCAATGGTTTGGCGATCAGGCAATGATTTTGCCAGAGTTTCAGCTGCTTGATCACAATAATCAGACCTTCGGAAAATCCGAACTGACCGGCAAGTGGAGTTTAATGTTTTTCGGCTATACCAACTGCCCCGATGTGTGCCCGACCAGCATGCAAGCCCTGAGTGACATGATGGAGGCTATCCAGGATGACGATGTCCGTGATGCTCTACAGGTGATATTTGTATCGGTAGATCCTGATCGAGATTCAGCCGAAATTCTTAAAAACTACGTGCAGTATTTTAATTCCGAATTCATCGCTGCCACGGCAAACTTGACCGAACTCAATCGCTTGACCAAGGTGCTCGGAATCATGCATAGCCGCAATAAAACCAGCGAGAATCAGGTGGCTTATGGAGTCTCTCACAGCGGGTCTATCATATTGATTAACCCGGAAGCGGAATTCGCCGGCCTGTTTGGCGCACCCCATGACAGCCTCGCTATGGCTAATGATCTGAGCAAGATAGTTGATAACAATTAGTACCATATCGACTAAAGTTAACTGAGAACTAATTAATTTTTTTAAAATAATGAGAGTGACATGATCAAACGACTGGCCCTTATTGCATTGATTTTTTATGCGCTACCCTGTTCGGCGGCGAAATTGCAGATCACTGAAGCGTGGATAAAAAATCTGCCAATGGTAGTGCCAATGCGCGCCGGTTATATGGATATTTCCAATAATCAGGCCCGAACAATTAATATTGTATGGTTAAAGAGCGAGGCATTCGCTCGAATTGAAATTCATCGAAGTGTCGAAAAAGATGGCATGATGAGCATGCATCCGGTTAGTGTCCTCTCTATTTCGTCAGGTGAAACAGTACGACTGGCACCGGGTGGTATCCACCTAATGATGATGAACCCCTTAAAAACTCTGACACCCGGGGATTATTGTGTCGTTACCATTGGTTTTGATGATCATTCAACACAAGAAATTGAAATGATAGTAAGGAAATAATCATGAGCGACCCGAGCGAACTCACTAAAACAGAAAAATTTAAAGTCTTTCTGTTTACTGCATTACCGCATCATCTGATTTCAAGACTGATTTATTTTATCACCCGACGCCAGGGATCTCTGGTTCATCCGATGATTAAATATTTTATAAAAAAATTCAATGTCGAGATGGACGATTCGGCATACGAAAACACCAGAGTTTACAAAACCTTCAATGAATTTTTTACGCGCCCGCTAAAAAAAGGTGCACGACCCATCGTGCAGGGCAAAAATACCCTGGCCAGTCCAGTCGATGGCACCATATCTGAGGCGGGTAGAATTCAGCAACGCCAAATTTTCCAGGCCAAGGGGCATTATTACACTACCACTGAACTACTCGGTGGTGACGCGTCAATGGCGACATTATTTGAAAATGGACGGTTTGCAACAATTTATTTAGCGCCGAACAATTATCACCGGGTGCATATGCCACTGCGTGGTTTATTGAAAAAAATGATCCATGTACCAGGGCGCTTATTTAGTGTCGCACCCTGGACAGTACGCACCATACCAGGCTTATTTACCAGCAATGAACGCGTCGCCTGCCTGTTTGCCACCGCGGCCGGACCTATCTGCATGGTCCTGGTTGGCGCGATTAACGTCGCCGCAATAGAAACTGTCTGGGCTGGATTGATCACGCCGCCGAAAGGCAAAAAAATCAGCGATTTCGAATATAACCACACCCGAAAAATCTACACCAAGGGCGATGAAATGGGCCGCTTTAATATGGGATCTACGGTTATTTTGCTGACCGCCAAAAATGTCGAATGGCTGCAGAAAATGCGAACCGGGCAAGGGGTAAAAATGGGCGAATTAATAGGCCACTTCCCGTTAAATAAGACGCCTGCTTAGGGGGTCTGGGTCGCCACCATAACTAACGGATGTACGCTGACAAGATACCCCTGCAGTAGACGCTTTTAAGCAATGCAGGTGGCGTTACTGAGACTTGCCACCAGGCTCGACAGGCCGCTAATCGACAAAACAAATCACCTGATCAATAGAGTTGAGTCCTAGCAACACCATCAATAAACGATCGAGGCCAAGCGCTACCCCGGCACATTCGGGCATTGTTGATTCGAGGGCTGCGAGCAAACGTTCGTCGATCGGATAACGCGGTAAGCCCTTTGCCGCTCGCAATTCGTTGTCCCGTTCAAATCGACTACGCTGAATTTTGGCATCGGTTAGTTCGGAAAAACCATTGGCAAGTTCGATATCGTCATGGAATAGCTCAAATCGCTCGGCTACCGCTGGATTACCAGCACTCACTCTGGCCAGCGCTGCCTGCGATATCGGATAGTCGTAAACGAATACATATCCCTTCAATCGTGGTGCCACCACCATACTCAGCAACAAATCGAGGCATTGATCAAAATCCAGTTCATCGGTATCGGTACCGGGAACCAGTTCACTCGACTTCTCTCGTAGCGTCGCTAGTGGAATACGGGTGATGTCGACATTGCAGTGTTCGAATAGTAAATCCCGATAGCAAATCCGTGCATAATTATTTGTCTGTCCGCTCAACGTGTCGATCAGGGTTTCGACCTCGTCCATTAACGCATGATAGTCATAGCCGAGGTGATACCATTCCAGTAGGGTGAATTCGGGGTTATGCCGATGGCCGGTTTCCGCTTCACGGAAAGCATGGCAGATTTGATAAATTGACCCGCTCCCCGCTGCCAGAAGGCGTTTCATCGCAAACTCTGGCGAAGTCTGTAAATACAACGCCTGACCCTGATTGAATGCCTGTATCGATGCTATTTGAACATCCGTATTGGTGGCCTTCGAGAGTAATGGCGTATCAACTTCAAGATAGTCGCGGAGAGAAAAAAAATTGCGAATCTGTTGATAAATTCGCGCTCTTTTGTGGATAGTCTCGAGGGTCGCTGAGGGCTCCCAGTGCATTACGATACAGAGCCTTATTTCTTCACTCTGGACATATACTCTCCGGACCGGGTATCCACGCGCACCACTTCACCAATTTCAAGAAATAGCGGCAGCTTCACAACAGCCCCAGTTTCCAGTGTCGCGGGCTTGCTACCACCCTGCGCGGTATCTCCCTTTAGACCAGGGTCAGTCGCAGTAATTTCGAGTTCAACGAAGTTGGGCGTCGTCACCCCGATCGGACTGCCATTGTATAGCGTCACCTCACAGGTATCTTGCGCTTTGAGCCACAGATGAGACTCGCCTACCGCATTTGCGTCTGCCGCGTGCTGCTCAAAGCTTTCCGGCACCATAAAATGCCAGAACTCACCATCGCTATATAGAAACTGCATGTCGATGTCGACAACATCAGCAGCTTCGAGTGATTCACCGGATTTAAAGGTTTTGTCCAGCACCCTGCCGTTTTTAAGATTACGTATTTTAACCCGGTTAAATGCCTGGCCTTTTCCTGGTTTAACGAACTCGTTTTCGATAATCGAGCAGGGGTCACCATCGATCATAATTTTTAAACCACTGCGGAATTCATTCGTGCTGTAACTGGCCATGGATCTATCTCTAACATTAAAGAAGGTGATGATACCGGATTCCGGGCGTTTGCAACAAACTGCATGATGTTAAGATCACTATTTGTATTGCCGTAATTGCCATTCAAAAGTAGATAAAATGATAAATGCTCAGCAGACGCCCCGGTGGGCTTCGAGTCAATCTTTTGTACAAGGTTAACTTTGAGCCAGATTAACCTGTCATTCCGTAAAATGATGACTACTAGTCTGGGCATCCTGACTCCCAGCTTTCGGTCCGCTGCAGCCATTAATAATTAATCCTGTTAATATTTCTTCCCGATCGACAGCAAATTCCGACTCAATATGGTATTCCTTCGCTACCACAGCCTAATTCCGACAGACTCCTAATACGTTTTCGGCTATGATTAAAAATTAGCCTATTCAATGGATTACAATGATTTACCATGAGAGATAAAGCCACAAATGGGAGATGAAGCCACAAAGCTGATTCGGCTACTAATTGTAGACGAGGGCTTGCACCGGGCCGAGCAAATTACCAGCGCATTGCGCGCAGCGGGGGTACAGGTACGCGCGGAATTTGCCGAAGACAGCGAGGATATGGGTGAAATTTTGGAAAATAAAACCCTTGATCTGGTGTTATTTTCTATCGATCTGGCAGAATTTTCGCTAAAACAGGCGCATCATCTAGTGGGCAAATGCGGCCGCCATGTTGCGATCATCGCTATGACCGAAAATCTGACACCTGAGATCACCATACAGTCGATTAAGCAGGGCGCACAGGACGTTGTATTGTCGAAGGGCTTTGAACATCTGATTCTGGTAACCAAACGCGAAGCCTATAACATGTCCCTTTGGCGAAAGGCGAGGCGCACAGAGCTTGAATTACATGAAAGTGAAAAGCGATGTCAGTCTCTGCTGGCAAACTCCAGGGATGCAGTGGCGTACGTACACGAAGGTATGCACATCTATGCCAATACCGTGTATTTGGAATTATTCGGTAAAAACGATTTAGAAGAACTCGAAGGAACACCGATCATGGATATGGTCGACCCGAGCCAGCAGGACAAGCTGAAAACTTTTTTGCGTGCACTCAGTAAAAATGAGAATGACGGCAAAGAGCTCGAGTTAAAAATGCTCCCTGATGATGGGGAAGCAATAGAAGTCACACTGGAATTTTCTCGCGCAAGTTATGACAGTGTACCCTGCACCCAGATTCTGATTCGTGCTGCCGCCGATACTTCCGAGCTCGAAGAACAGATTGACTACCTGAATCAGCATGACATGGTTACCGGCCTGTTTAATCGGCAAAATTTTATGGGCAAGCTTAAAAGCTCCATCACCCTGGCGATGAACGGCGTCCATCAATGCGCCGTGGTTTACCTTGCTATCGATGATTTTCAATCGGTAAGGGATAAAATCGGCATTGTGGGCTGCGATACATTAATTGATGACATCGCTAAAATCCTTAGTAAAAGGGCTTCCGATAAGCAGATAATTGCTCGTTTTGGCGCCTATTCCTACGCTTGCCTGGGCATCATCGAAGAAAAGGCGCTGATTGAAATATTTGCCGAAGAAATCGTCAAAAATGTGGAAGAACGTGTTTTCGAAATCGGTGATCAGTCGATCAGCGTAACCTGCAGTGCGGCGATATGTTTCATCGATCAGAATTCTCCAGACAATGGTAACGAAATCATGTCACGTGTGGAAAAAACTTGTGATGAAGTGCAAAGCACCGGCGGTAACAGTGCGAGTACTTTTATTCCAAAACTTGGTGATATGACTGTTCAGGAAGAAGCCGGTGCAGCGGCCGACCAGATTAAAGACGCACTCAACAATAATCGTATTACCGGGGTTTATCAACCCATCGTCAGTATCAAGGCTGCTGGCGGCGAGCGCTATTTCTCAAGCCTGGAGCTCACCGAAGAAGACGGCGATAAAATCGAACACAAACTCAACCAGAATTTTCCTGATAGAACTGGCACGGCCAAAACACTGGACCGCTGGATGATATTACACGCCATTAAAAAAATGGCCGAAACCCGAAAAAAATCACCTAAGGTAGAATTTTTCATTCCACTCAGCGTCGATTCCGTACTCGACTCGGGTCTTGCTGCCTGGGTATCCGAAAGTCTGGGGAAATCGAAGGTTAGCGGCGAACAATTGATTTTTATGATTAACGAAGACACCGCCGTTAACCACCTCAAGGCCACCAAAGCAATGTTCGAGGGTTTGAAAAAAATCAAATGCAAGATTGCGCTGGACAATTTTGGTACTGGCTTGAATCCGTTCCAGTTGATAAAGCATATCCAGGCCGACTATATTCGCGTCAACACCGCCTATATGGAAGACTTGTCTCAAAACACAGAAAACCAGGACAGTATCCGTGAGCTGGCGAGCCATGCAAAAACAATGAACATTTGTTCAATTACACCCGCCGTTGATGACGCAGCAATCCTCAGCGTACTGTGGTCACTCGGAGTAGATTTTGTTCAGGGTAACTTCCTGCAGGCGCCGCAAAAATTATTAAATTATGACTTTTCGTCGATGGGCGGATAATTGATGCAAAGATCCAGCGGTGGGTTAATCGATTACCTCTATCGCCGTGACATTTTGATACCCGCGAGGTAGCTTACGCCCCCGCTTACCACGTTCGATACGGTATTCTTCTAGTTCCCCTAAGGACATAGCTTTATATTTCTTGCCGCTATGAACAACCAGTTTCTGCCTGCCTGATAAACAGGCGACAAAGCGCACCGACTCTTCACCGGATTTGAGTCTTTTCGGCGGGATGCCCTGGATCTTGTTACCTTTACCCTTTGATAATTGCGGGATGGACTTAATATCCAGCAGCCCGATATAGCCTTCGCTGGTAATCGATACAATATTATCCTTATCAATATCGACGATTGCCGCAGCAGGATTGAGGCTGGCACCACTGGAAATACTGATCAGCGCCTTGCCATTTTTATTTCGCGTTAACATATCTTCGAAACGGCATACAAATCCATAGCCATGCGATGTCGATAGCAAATACAGATCATCGTCACTGCCCATAGCGCAACTAATGAATTCTGCACCTACGGCAGTTTTGAAACGACCGGTTAATGGCTCGCCTTGCCCACGTGCCGAGGGCAGTGAATGTGCTACCGTTGCATAACTGCGACCGAAGGAATCGATGAACACAACGCTTTGGTTGCTCTTGCCCTGAGCCATCATTTTAAATCCGTCTCCAGATTTGTAATTCAGACGCTTAACATCGACGTCGTGACCTTTTGCGGCCCGCACCCAACCACGGTCAGATAACACCACTGTCAAGGGTTCGGAAGGCACCAAATCAGTTTCGTCCAGCGCTTTTGCCGTGTCTCGACTCACAATAGGCGAGCGCCGATCATCACCATAAGCCTCAGCATCTTCTAATATTTCATTCTTGATCAAAGTCTTAATCCGCCTTTGTGAACCAAGTAACTTTTCCAGGCCCTGTTTTTCCAGGCTCAATTCCTCCTGTTCGGTACGGATTTTCATTTCCTCGAGTTTTGCCAGGTGGCGTAATTTAGTTTCGAGGATAGCCTCAGCCTGTATTGCAGAAATCTTGAAGGTTTTTATCAACACCAATTTTGGTTCGTCTTCTCTGCGTACGATACGAATCACTTCATCGAGATTCAGAAACGCGATTAACAGGCCTTCCAGCACATGCAGTCGTTTATCTAACTTATCCAGGCGCCACTCCAGTCGTCGTCGTACGGTGACCACACGAAAGGCAATCCACTCCTGCAATATTTGTTTCAGGTTTTTCACCTGTGGCCTGCCGTTGGTACCGATCACATTCATATTTACCCGATAGGTTTTCTCCAGATCGGTAGTTGCGAACAAATGCCCCATTAAAGATTCGACATCGACGCGATTGGAACGCGGTACTATCACCAGGCGGGTCGGATTCTCATGGTCAGACTCGTCGCGCAAATCATCGACCATGGGTAATTTTTTCGCCAGCATTTGCTGTGCTATTTGCTCGATCACTTTCGCACCCGAGACCTGATGCGGTAAAGCGGTAAGAATAATATCGCCGTTTTCACGCTCATAGATTGCGCGCATGCGCACCGACCCGTAACCGGTTTCATACAGGCTACGTAGTTCTTGTTCGGGGGTGATGATTTCGGCTTCGGTGGGATAATCCGGGCCTTTAACGTGCTCGCGTAGTTCATCAAGGGTGGTGCGCGAATTTTCCAGCAGACGTATACAGGCGCTTGCGATTTCGCGAAGATTATGTGGCGGTAAATCGGTCGCCATACCAACCGCGATTCCGGTGGTACCATTGAGCAAAATATGTGGTAGCCGTGCGGGTAATAACGATGGTTCCTGCATCGTGCCATCAAAATTGGGAATCCAGTCGACCGTACCCAGCCCCAACTCCTGCAACAATACCCGCGCGAAGGCGGATAATCTCGACTCGGTATAGCGCATAGCGGCAAACGATTTTGGATCGTCCGGGGAACCAAAATTACCCTGGCCGTCGATCAGTGGGTAGCGGTAGGAAAAGCTCTGTGCCATCAATACCATGGCCTCATAACAGGCACTATCACCATGTGGGTGAAATTTACCCAACACATCGCCCACCGTGCGTGCTGATTTTTTATGTTTCGAGCTGGCAGAAAGACCGAGTTCAGACATGGCGTAGATGATTCGGCGCTGTACCGGCTTTAGGCCATCGCCAATATGCGGCAGGGCACGATCGAGTATGACGTACATCGAGTAGTCAAGGTAAGCCTTCTCGGTAAATACGCCTAAAGGCTCTCTTTCGACGCCTTCGTAGTTAAGCTCCAGATTATCAGACATCCGCCAAATCTCCCTTGGTTTGCAACCATACCTTGCGATCTGCGGCACGTTTTTTCGACAACATCATATTCATGATCTCAAAGGTATTGTCACCTGACTCGATAGTCAGCTGCGCCAGACGCCGAGTGTCGGGGGCAATTGTGCTTTCGCGTAATTGCAACGGATTCATTTCACCCAGTCCCTTGAATCGGGTGACACTGATCTTGCCCTTTCTTTTTTCCGCAGTGAATCGATCGATTATGCCATCACGCTCGGCCTCGTCGAGTGCGTAAAATTTTTCCTTGCCTATGTCGATACGATAAAGCGGGGGCTTGGCGACGTATATATGTCCCTTCTCAACAAGTGGTTGGAAATGGCGCAGGAATAACGCGCATAACAGGGTTGCAATATGGGCACCATCCGAATCTGCGTCGGCTAGAATACAAACCTTGCCATAGCGCAAACCGGATATATCATCGGACGCTGGTTCTACTCCGATGGCCACCGAAATATCGTGTACTTCCTGCGATGCCAATACCAGATCGGGAGATACTTCCCAGGTATTGAGAATTTTCCCTCGCAGCGGCATGATGGCCTGAAACACTCTGTCACGCGCCTGTTTGGCCGACCCACCGGCTGAGTCGCCCTCGACCAGGAATAATTCGGTGCGACTGACATCCTGACTACTACAGTCGGCCAGTTTGCCCGGCAATGCAGGACCGCTGGTAACTTTTTTACGGATTACCTTTTTGCTGGATTTAAGCCTCTTTTGTGCACTCGAAATCGCCATTTGTGCGAGCAGATCACCTACTTCGGCGTGTTGATTCAACCACAGGCTGAATGAATCTTTGGCGATACCCGATACAAAAGCAGCTGTCTCTCGAGACGACAGTCGCTCCTTGGTCTGCCCCGAAAATTGTGGATCCTGCATCTTTACCGACAAAACATAACTGACTTTGTCCCACACATCATCCGGTGCAATCTTAATGCCGCGTGGTAACAGACTTCGAAATTCACAAAATTCCCGGATAGCGTCGGTCAACCCGGTGCGCAGTCCATTGACATGGGTTCCACCAAGGGTAGTAGGAATTAAATTGACATAGCTTTCAGTGATGCTCTCTCCGCCTTCCGGCAACCACAACACAGCCCAGTCGACCGCTTCGTGCTCGCCCTGCATAGATGCCACGAAAGGCTGCAGCGGCAGCAATTCAAATCCGGAGAGTGCATCAGCCAGGTAATCCGCTAATCCGTCTTCGTAATACCACTCGATTGCCTCCTTGGTTTTTTCAATATAAAACTTTACTCTCAGTCCGGGACACAAAACAGCCTTGGCGCGCAGTACGTGTTTTAGTTTGCTAATCGAAAAAGCCGCGCTATCGAAATATCTGCCATCAGGCCAAAACCGAATCGTCGTGCCGGAATTTTTCTTGCCCACGGTGCCTATTTCCTTGAGCTTGTTTTCCCTGTCCCCATTTTCAAAGCCGATCGAGTATTCCTTGCCTTGCCGACGAACCCGGACATCGAGTCGTTTTGACAGCGCATTCACCACTGATACACCAACCCCGTGCAGCCCACCCGAAAATTGATAATTTTTATCAGAAAATTTAGCTCCCGCATGTAATTTGGTGAGTATTACCTCGACACCGGGAATACCCTGCTGCGGGTGGATATCTACCGGCATGCCGCGCCCGTCATCGATCACACTGAGTGACTGATCGGCATGTAATATAACGCCAATCTGGCTGGCAAAACCAACAATGGCTTCATCGACGCTGTTATCGATTACTTCCTGCGCAAGATGATTCGGCCTGCTCGTATCGGTATACATACCGGGTCGTTTTTTCACCGGTTCCAGACCGGTCAATACTTCGATCGAAGCTGCATCGTACTGAATTTTCAACAGAACTACTTCCTTAATACCAGAGTTTTTAATTGCGCGGAATTATAACGGTTTCGAGCTTGAAATGGGGATCGATTTGACTGATATAATGCGCATTTTCCCAGGACTACCAAATATGACCGAGTCACCCTATATTCACGCCGTCAGTGCGCAGGATTTTCAGTCAATCGTGATCGATAATTCGTTCAAGCAACCAGTGCTGGTTGATTTCTGGGCAGACTGGTGCGAGCCCTGTAAAGTTATAACCCCAGTGCTGGAGAAACTGGTCGACGAATACGCCGGCAAACTTATTCTCGCCAAGGTCGACACCGAGCAGGAGAAGGAACTGGCGGCCCACTTCCAGATAAAAAGCCTGCCGACAATGAAGCTAATTGTTAATGGACAGATTGTTGCTGAACGTACCGGAGCCCTTCCCGAAGGTGAGATCCGCGCATTTATTAAACCCTTTATCACTTCAGAATCGGACAAAATGATGCAGGCGGCGACTACAGCGCATGACGAGGGTCGCTATGAAGACGCGCTGGAATTGATGAACCAGGCGCTGGCGAAGGATCCTTCAAATGCTGATTTAAAAATAAACATAGCCCGAACCCTGTTCGCCCAGGATGATAAGGATGGTTCGCTGGCCTTGCTCGACAGTTTGCCTGAAGACGATAAAAACAAGCAGGAGGCGGTCAAATTACGCGCCGAAATCAAAATGGCCGATCAGCTTAAAGATCTACCTGCTTTGGATGAAATTGAACAGCGACTGGCCGACGACCCGAATAACTGCGAAGCCTTAATACAAAAGAGCCGTCATTTAACCGCCCAGAGCGATCACGATTCAGCGATGGAATGCCTACTTAAGATTATGCGCATTGACCGGCAATATGACGAAGATGCAGGACGTCGCGGTTTAATTGAACTATTCGACATGCTCGGTGGGGAGCATCCCAGTGTGCAGAAATATCGTCGTAAAATGTTTACGTTGTTGCATTAG
>CBDUSZ010000090.1:0-12019 GCA_965370015.1 uncultured bacterium
GCTGAAGACATGGATGGTCTGGATAAATTCCTCGCATATTTTCAGCAAGTGGTGCATCGCATGGCAAACCTGCAGTTTCCGGTTGTCGCCGCGCCAGTGGGTCTTTCTATCGGTGGTGGCTTCGAAGTAGTGCTGCATGCAAAACAGGTCATCTGCCACGCCAATTCGACCACCGGGCTAGTCGAATCACTGGTCGGCGTTGTGCCCGGCGGCGGCGGTTGCAAGGAAACCCTGTATCGTTGGATCGAAGCGTTGCAATGTAGCGAGGACATTACCCCAGCCTGCTGGAAAGCATTCATCAACCTGGGTTACGGCAAAACCGCGACTTCACCGATCATCGCCAAACAACAGGCCATGCTACGCCCCAACGATCGATTTATTATCAACCGCGATCGTCTGCTGCCTGAAGCAATCGCAGCCATCGAAAACCCCTGCGCACAAGTGTCATTCGAGCGTCCCGATCTGCTAATGCCGGGACGGCCGCTATTTGAAGAAATGCATCGGTGGTTGCTAAAATCCAGGGATAAGGGTCTGTTCATGCCGCACGATGTGAATGTCGGCACCGAAATTGCGCGCATCGTCACAGGTGGTGATGTCGATTCCGGCACGGTTTACAGCGAGCAAGATTTCTATGACGCCGAAAGACGCTCGTTTCTAACCCTGGTAGCAAGCGAGGCGACCCGCGTACGCATAGAATCCATGCTCGATAGCGGCTCGCCGATACGCAATTAAGCGGAGAGAATAAGTGACTGTCGAATACGATCAACTTGCAGCCAACACGGCTAACTTTGTCGCGCTAACCCCGCTGTCATTTTTACACCGTAGCGCAGACGTATACCCGGACCACGAAGCCCTGATCTACAACCACAGGCGTTATACCTGGTCCCAGCTGCGCTCACGCTGTACTCGCATTGCATCGAGTCTGGCAGCACGCGGCATCGGTAAAAATGACACGGTTTCGGTATTTGCCTTTAATACTCCTGAAACCTTCGAAAGCCATTTCTCCATACCAATGGCTGGCGCAGTGCTCAACACGATCAATACCCGTCTGGATCCTGCTACCGTTGCATACATCATCGACCATGGCGAATCGAAGCTATTTATCGTCGACCGCCAGCTCTGGCCGGTACTCCAGGAAGCACTGAAAATCACCAGACTAAAGCCCGAAATCATCATCATAGATGATGCCGATGCAACCGAAAAACCGGAATTACCAGTCGATATCGAATATAGCTTTTATGAAGAACTGGTAGACCGCGGCGACGATACTTTTAGCTGGCGAGCGCCAGAAGACGAGTGGCAGGCGCTGTCGCTAAACTATACTTCGGGAACCACCGGTAGGCCTAAAGGCGTGGTTTATCACCATCGCGGCTCGTACTTGATGACTATGGGTACCGTCATATCCTGGTCCCTGCCCCAGCACCCACGATATCTATACAGCGTACCGATGTTTCATTGCAATGGCTGGGGACACGCGTGGACCATGGCCGCAGTCGCCGGTACCGTGGTTTGTATGCGCGCGTTTAGTCCGAAATTATTATTCGAGCTGGTCGAGGAACATGAAATCACCCATTTTGGTGGCGCTCCGATCATTCTTAATATGCTCACCAATGCGCCTGCTGCCGATCAAAAACGCTTCGAACGCAGCATAAACGTAATGACCGCCGGTGCGCCCCCACCCGCCAGGGTACTCGAAAGCATGAACCAGTTCGGTTTCGATATCATGCATGTCTACGGCCTCACCGAAACCTATGGGCATATATTACAGTCCGCGCCCCAACAGAGCTGGGCCGAGCAGGACATCGCCACGCAGGCCGAGTTAAAGTCGCGCCAGGGCATTCGCTTTGCGATGACCGAGGCGGTTGACGTGATCAACCCGGAAACCGGCGAGTCGGTTCCGTGGGACTCGGAAACCATGGGAGAAATCGTGATTCGTGGTAACACCACGATGAAAGGCTACTTGAAAGATCCCGAGGCTAGCGCAAAAGCATTCCACAATGGCTGGTTTTACAGCGGCGACCTGGCGGTGATTCACCACGATGGCTATATCCAGGTCAAGGATCGCGCCAAGGATATCATCATTTCTGGTGGTGAAAACATTTCATCGGTAGAGATCGAAAGTGTGCTATATAAACATCCATCGGTCGGAGACGCCGCGGTCGTCGCGATGGCCGATGAAAAGTGGGGTGAAGTCCCCTGTGCATTCGTCGAACTGAAGGCAGGTGTAAAGGCAACCGAAACTGAATTGATTGATTTTTGTGCCGAAAACATGGCACGTTTCAAACGCCCCAAGAAAGTAGTGTTTGGAGAATTACCTAAAACCGCGACAGGCAAGATTCAAAAGAACCTGTTGCGTGATCGGGCAAAAGCAGAATAGGTGGAAGCCTGGACTATACTCGGGAACAATCGCAACAAAAGAGAAGTATTTTATGCCAGTCTATTTTATACGTCACGGCCAGTCAGAATTCAACGCTGCCTATCTTACGGGCGACAGAGACCCGATGATTTTTGATGCGCCGTTGACAGATGAGGGACGCCGGCAAGCCGAAGCAGTAAAGGCGCAGATCGCAGATCTCGGCATCAAACAGGTAATAACCTCGCCCTTGACCCGGGCGATACAAACTGCCCTGTGCATCTTCGACAACATCGCACCGATCACGGTGGCCGCCAGACATCGAGAACTGCTGATCCACAGTTGCGACGTTGGTCGCGCCCCACAGGTTTTACAACAAGATTTCCCAACACTGTCGTTCACTCATTTAGCGGAACACTGGTGGTACCAGGGATTTGAAAACGACGATGGAATCGCAGTGGAGCCCGAAAATGTTTTCCTGCGACGCATCGCAGCGTTCGATCGCAGCCTGACCCAGATCAAGGACAGACCACTCGCCGTTGTCGGTCACGGCAATGCCTTCCATGCACTGATCGGACGCATGATGGACAATTGCGAAATTCATCTGTACCAACCAGGCAAAGCATAAACTAACCTGGTTTCTACCCTCCTCAAATTACCCTGTTAATCGAATTAACAAGTGTGCGCGGCGTAGGAATGCAGGATTTGACTGGTAAGCCGTTTTATAAATTTAAACCCAGCATGGCGGCCATTCAATTATTTGTAGCGGTAATCTTCAATGTGCCTAAGCGGACTTCCAGTATATTTTTAATCTGCATGATAGGCTAAGTCAGTTGCTTGACTGGCGGTAGCATGCAGGTAACATGCTGCTTAAACTCCTATAATTTGAACCAATGTCGATTCTGTGGCGTAGCTGGATAACTTTTACCGCAATAATAGCCACAGTTCTGATTGCCCTCGCTGTACTCTCGTCGCTTCAACACAATGCGCTCTATTCCGATCTGATTCGACAGCGCCTGGCTGTTGTCGCACAAACGTCGGCAGATTCTTTTCAATCAGTTGTTAAACTCGGTCTGCCCATTTCCATGGTACGCAATGCGGGTGATATATTAGCGCGGGCGCAACAAACCGATACCCAGATCACCGCAATTCATGCGTTCAATCCGACCGGCATCATCGTTAAAACCACAGACCGGACCGGACCGGACAGGGTGCCAGACAGGGTAATGAAGGCCCAGGCCCTTGCTGACAGTGGGGATTGGAGTGTCGAGAGCGATACGGAACTTTTCAGCGGGGTCAACATTACTAATGCGGCGGGCTCTATCGTGGCAAGCATTGTCGTTGTCTACCCCAAATATGAATTCGATTCGCGCACCACCGCCATCGTCAAGCACATCACCATCACCGCGTTCGCCTTGCTGATTATCTTTTCAGCCGCGGCCTGGCTGTTGCTTCGATTAAGACTTTCCGGCGCTATACGGGCCTTGTCGCGACTCGACTCGTTGCTACCTTCTATTCGTCATCCGGGGCGCAGCGACGAACTGACACAACCAATGAGCGAAGCGCAAGCCTCGAAGCTGGGGTTTCTGCGTGCCGATATTGAAACGATGGAAGATAATCTCAACCTCGCCACGAAGAACTATGACAGTCTGATGATCGATCTCAGCGCTCCCGATGAAACTATCGATGAGCCATCTTGTACCGGTAAATACAATGGCGAAGCTGAATCGGTTGTGATCGCTGCGACTTCCGAAACCTCGCTGGCACGTTTGATTGCCAGTAAACTAATGCCCTGGGCCGGTTTTCTCATCATTGGCTCGGCTCTGGTTCTGGGCATTCTGACCATCGGCACGGTAAACCGATCGATCGAACCCGAAGTCACCAACCGCACGACCCTGATGGGTACCGTCATCAACCAGAATATTCAACGTGCGGTGAATGCTGGTGTGCCGCTCACTAAACTGGTTGGCGTCGAACAATATTTCGGCACCTTTTTGCGCGAGTTTCCGGAAGTCGCCTATATTGGTGTCGCCACAGGCCGTATCATTCTCGAGGCTGGTAAGCGACAGGAAAACATTTACGGGCCGCGCCGTTCTAGCAAAGGTGTAGTAGCCTTTCCGATCATCTCCGGTGATGAGCAGATTGGTTACATCATCATCGATGTCGATAAGGGATACATCACCAGGGAATTCGAAAATGTGCTACTCGATCTCGCCGTAGTTACGCTGGTTTCGATACTGCTAGCATTCGAAGTACTGGTGGTACTGATGAGCATGTCACTGACAGCTCCATTCAACCGGCTTCAACACCTGATCACTTTGCAGGCTGACGGTGACTTCTCGAGCAGAATCGAAACAAGCGGGAAAGTTACCGCCATCGACCAGATCGCTGCCAGCCTGTCGCGGCGTGCAGAGACGCTTCATCGGGCATTCGCCCAGGCGCTGGCGAAGTTATCGCCGGAGTCGAATAATGAGCGAACGCAAACACTGAACGATCTGAAGTCTCAGTTCGGCCTCTCTAGCCATCGGCCGAAACTCATAGTTTTCTCTTATCTCAACGATATTCGCCTGCCACTTTTCCTGTTCGCCGCAGCCGACGCGTTGCCGCTCGCTTTCTTTCCTCTGTTCACACGAGCTGCTAGCAACCCACTGCCGTGGCTCGATCTCGGTATCGTCATCAGCTTGCCACTGGTCGGTTACCTGATCGCGATCATGACGGGCTCCCCGTATACGAGAACACTGGCAGAACGATTTGGCCATCGTAAGCTGATAATTATGGCCGTGGTGCCAACCATCGCTGCGCACCTGGGACTTTTTCTTTCCACTAATGTCATCGAGATCGTCCTTTTTCGTACCATTTCTGGCTTTGGTTACGCCATCGTCACACTCGCCTGCCAGGACTATGTGCTTGATGTCGTGCCAAAAGAACTGCGAACGCGATCTCTCGGTAGCTATTCGGGGGTTCTGTTCTCCGGGATCTTCAGCGGTGCCGCGATGGGCGGTGTGCTCGCCGATCGTCTGGGGCAGGACAGCGTATTCCTGGTAAGTGCGGTCCTTGTGCTGATTTCTGGCCTGCTCGTGCACGGTCTACTGCCCGGCTACAAGCTATCAAAAACCACTGTCGACAGCGATGCTGAGAGTGAATCCAAATCTATCTGGGCACCATTGCGTAGTTTTCATTTTTCGGCCCTGCTGATTGGCATCGCTATCCCGGCCGGTGTTCTATCGCAAGCTTTCATCAGCTACCTTGTAGCACTCTATCTGAGTGAGCTCGGCGCCTCGGCTGCAGATATTGGCCGAATAATGATGGCCAACTTTCTGATGATCACGCTGATGGCGCCAGCGACGGCGCGCTTCACCGAAAGCCGCTTCGCCCCGAGCCTGGTGGCCGTACTGGGCGGAATTCTCGCCGGCGTCGCACTGCTAGCGGGTACGAGCTGGGGCACGCAGCTGGGAGTACTCATCGCGGTTTGGGGTGCAGGCATAGGCCAGGGCATGTCGCGTGGCCCCCAGGTCTCTATCGCCATATCCCTCGCTGAGACCGATCTTGCCCACCTGGGTTCGAATGCCGTGCTCGGCTCCTTGCGCACTCTCGAGCGTGGGGGTAGTATCATCGGTTTGATGGTCATCGCGCTGCTCAGCAGTTATATCGGTTATCCGGCTGCGGCGGGCGTCGTCGGTGTGTGGGTACTGGTGGGAGCTGCTGCTTTTGCTGTCTCACTTGCTATGCGCGGTGAACTACTGGGGATTCGAACTAGAGTATAATTATGAAGCATTTGCAAATGCTCGGCATATTGTTCGTCGTGATAAGCATTTTGTTATGGCCCGCCACGCACTCGTACGCACAGACCAACAAGGCATTCACCATCTACATGGTTCTCTGGCGTGGCTGCGAGGAAGCCTGCGAGGGTTTCAAGAACTACATCGCCGAAAAGAACATTGACGCTGAGCTAGTCATCCGCGATTCAGCCAAGGACAAGAGTAGGCTACCGGGCTTCGTCGTCGAAGCACGGGCTCTAAAAGTGGATCTCGTGATTACCTGGGGCACCAGTGTCACTCGTGGTATTGCAGGCACCCTGTCCGACCTGGGCAACAATAAATTCATCAACGACATTCCGCTGGTTTTTATGATTGTAGCCGATCCGATTGGTTCGGAGATTATCAAGAGTTACGAGAACACCGGTCGTGACAACGTCACCGGCACTCGCAACCGGGTACCCGAGGCGGTGTATATCAATACGATTCGCTCCTACTATCCGGCCTTCAAACGACTCGGTCTTTTGTACAACACCAACGAGCATAACTCCGTCGTCAAGGCAAAGGAAATAGAAGGTCTGACAAAACAATTGAACTTCGAACTTGTGGCGCTAGAAATTGAACTGGGCGCCGACGGCAAACCCCGGCCCGAGTCCATTCCAGTAGCCATTGAGAAGCTCAGGGCAGCAGGGGTCGATTTCATCTACCTCGGCTCCAGCTCATTTCTCGACGTAAACAGAGATTTGTTCACCCAGTCCGCCGTCGATGCAGGCATCCCGGTACTCTCCCCCTACGAACGACTGGTGCGAAACTCTCATGCACTACTATCCATCGCCGCGCGCTACCAGGATGTAGGAGCACTTGCTGGTCGGCAAGCCGAATCGATATTGATTGGCCAAAAAAAGCCGGGGGATTTACCAGTTCTGACTGTCGATCAATACGCTTACGTAGTCAATATGACAACAGCAAAAAAGCTGAAAATGTTTCCCTCCGTAGAGATTCTGCAAATTGCGGAAACGGTGGAGTGAATTGATTTTGATCCTGGACACACAGCGGACTATATATCGTCTTTGAAATTCCGCAAGCTTGTATTATAGATGCCAGTTGCCCTAACACCAATGCTATCCGCTACATTTGTGAAAACGCTGGTAGACATTCAGACAGTACAGATAATCAACACCATCTGATTACGTTGATGGTATTTCGTCCGCTGAACGTCGGATTTCTGCTGCTTCCGAATTTACATAAGTGAGTTCAACTTTTTGATAATCCGCATAGAGGTAGCGCAAGTAAGGCTGGGGTTGATTCGGGCAGGGGATATCATCGTCAAGAAATCGAATTGTTGAGGTCGGAAGCACAATGTCTTCAGGTATGCCATGCCATCCACTTTCGCTCATAGGCAAAACTCCCTTGCGGGTTTGCCTTTCAAGGACGGACTGGCCATGGCTCACGGCGCGCCGGTAGGCGACCAGGTCTAGCCGGATTTCCCCGCGCATTCGGTATCGTTCCCATCTGAAAGGCCATGGCTGCGGGCGGTCGTAGGAGACACCCAGACACGCGGTATTCTCGTTTACTTCGACGAAATATCCGTGACGCTTACCGCGATCGGAGATGCCTTTGACGACCGAAGTCCAGGTTGACTGGTCGTCTAACAAGAATGAGATATCGACATCGTCTTCCCAGGCCAGCAGGTTGCCATTTTCTCGTACAGCGCCCAGAAGAGTCCCTCCTTCCAGCCAGTGGGTGGTCCCCATATCTGCGAGACAAGAAGAAACGAAGTAGGCGAGGTCTTTCATATGTTCCCGGCAACAGGGTGCCGTATTTAGGCCGAGCCGGTTGGTATACAGATTAAAGGCGCAGGGGAGCGTGTTTTTACTGCATCCATACCATTGCACACCAGCAGCCGATAAATTCAATTCCCGGATACCATGCTGTTTGGCAAATCTCTCAATGCCCCCTTTCGCCTGTGTTTCAAGAACCAGCAAATCATGCTCGGTGAGGGGATACAACTGTCGTTCTTTATTCCACTTGTGCCGCAGATACCATGCCAGCTCAATTACAATGGCAGCAATCAGAACGCCATGAAGTTTGGCCGATGGAAAGATGTAAGCTGCGACAATTGCGGGCACAAGCATCCAGAGTCCTGCGTGGTCTCCATGGTTTGCAAAAAATTCAACAACGGGGCGATTGCCCGGTTGGAAGTCGATAGCAGGTGAGGCAATAATCCCGAAAAGCACGATGATAAACCCAGTCATAAAGGCCATCAATTCAATATCGGTGCCTTCTGGCGATACCGACACAAAAGCCACTGTAGCGACAGCCAGAGCACCAGTTGCGACCACCGTAGAGACACCCGGTAGTTGCCAGTTTCGCGGATACTTCAGGAGCCTTAGAAACGCCAGGTAGGTCGAAATATAGAGTATGGCTGCGATCACTGCGCCGACCGACCCGGTGGACAGAAGGCTGTCCATGCTGTTCATTGTATTCGTTTCTCAGCCTGGTCTGGTATTTGCTTTATGATCGCTGTTTTGCCACGAATATCGATTGGCGACAGGATGCGCGGTAAAATTTCGGTATTGGCGCGTTCGATATCAGCGGCAAAATCGATCTCTATCCATGCCATGCCTGTGATGTCTTCAAAACTGAAAGTGTCACGTGGCGAGGTTAGCAGAACATCCCGGATAGCCTCCTCGTAGGGCTCCTGGCGACGGCCCTGGCGAATATAGTGTCCAGTTTGAATGATCAGCTTTTTAGCCATGGCCGCTGATAATTTAAAAAACCCAACTGATTCTCCACAGAAATCGAATTCGGCGCTTAACCATTTGCGAAATTCTACAATTTTACCGTCGCGCACACATAGTTTGACAGGTTCATCGCCAGGATCGAAATCACGATCAAGCAGGAAGCAGTTTTGATGTCGTGAGTTAATGAGGCGGGTTATCAGATAATCGTCATAGAGGACATCGGCGTCCATAAGCAGCACTGGCTTCCCGCAATCCAATTCATCGCGCAATACCCACAGCGTGACAATGTTACCTTCTTCATAGTTCTCGTTGAACACGGTTCGCACAAAATCCTGTGCTCCTAAGGCAGCAATCTCCCGATCAATGTCCTGGTGGTGATAACCAACGCCGAGGACCAATTCATCAACACCCCGGCGCTGCAGGATTTCGATATGATAGTGCAGCAAAGATTTGCCGCCAAACCGCAGCAAAATCTTTGCTGACTGCTCATTGCCCGCAAATCCAAGCCTGGCGCCGATTCCCGCCGCCAACATAACTACCTTCATAAGTAATACTCTATAACAGAGACCGCTTACGACCACGTTAAAGCAGCGCCGAATGAGCGGCCAGGCAGCTCGGCGCATTGCATTCTTCAAGGGGTAAGGACGCAATAAAAAAAGACCAACCACTCAATCTAACATATGGCGTCCAAGTTGGCTATCCGCCAAATGAGATAGGCCAGAAATTGTTCAAATAGACAAACAGTGCCACCCAACACTAATTACCAATACCCGGAAATGGCAAAGTTGTATTTTTTCAGCCGCAGGGTCAGGGTCAGGCCTAGTTATTAGACCACCTATTTAAACCTGTTTCCCATTGTATCCAAATGACAGCAATGTGCCGAATTTACTCGTTGCCAACGGTGATTTGAATGACTCCAATCAAGCGTGAAGAAAAGATCTCCTCTTCTAGCGGCGGGAGAAATGCAGGCTTAACCAAACGAAAACTAGCGAAAAGGCGGCAATCGCCGCCCCGAAATCAAACACGCGCGCTACGCCAGTTGACGCAATCAGCTTGCCTGACAACCAGGGTGTAACCGAAAAACACGCATAGTATAGCGTGTAGAACAAACCCATCCCAAAAGCGCGCGTATTAGCATCCAGTGCATTTGCCGGAAGTGTCATAATTGGCCCCACAGACAATCCTGCCGCAATTCCAAGCGCCACAATCACCAAAGCGTTACCACCTGAACGTGGGAGGATCAGTAGCAGTAATGCAAAAACCAGGGTGACCAGTGTCAGAATGACTTGCGGTCGCCGAACGCGATCCGCCAGAAACCCGCCAAGTATTCCCGCCACCATGACACTCCACATTACAAGGCTGGTTGAGGCCCCGGCCTTAGTCAATGACGAGCCACCTTCAACAAGAAGCGTCGGTGAAAAACTGAAAACTATTGCCAGCGCCGCATTGAACAAACCCCAAACCATGCCCGCCGACAAGATTGCAGCAAAAGCATAACCCGCTGGAAACTTCGCTTTTACCGAAGCGGCACCAATAGTCTGCTCTGGCTCCCGATAAAACAAAAGCAGGGCAATCAGGCCCAGTCCAGAAAGAACCGCCTCCAACCCGAAAGATACATATACACCGCCAGATTCTGCCATGATGGGCTGGACTATCAGGGCTAGCGCGATCCCCGCAGGCCAGGAATTAACAAATACTGACATTGCTGTTGCGATCTCGCGCCCGGCGAACCAGTCCATCACCATTTTTGACATCACCACATTTAGAACAACGCCGCCGATCCCGGCAATTAACCGCCCGCTGGTTTGCGCCTCCCAGGCATTGCTTGAAGCCATCAGGGCACTGCCTGCCATCATCAGAGCAAGTCCGACCAGAACAACGCGCCTGTCACCCAATCGGCTAGCAACAGCCCCTCCAGGCAATGCAACGAAAATACCTGGTGCAAAATAGATCCCAATCAGGGCGCCAATCGCAACCGCATCTACCTGGAATTCATTCCCAATCAGGGGCGCTATTGCGCCGATCGAGGCAAACTGAAATGCCATGATCGACCGGATTAGGAACAAAAGAAAAAGTATGCGCCAGCGCATCGCTATTACATTCCCTCTTTAAAAAATAAAAGAATCAATTTTGATTAGCATAGACATTCACCGCCATCATCAAAACTGACACCGTATCAGAAACCGATATCATATGACGATATTGTCGCTGAACAACAGATTCAGTGCCGGAAGCACTAGTCCCCGGCTGCGATACGAATGGCAGCTATCTGAAAACCGGCTCTATTTTGGGAAAAGAGTATTTTGGGGTCAGAAGAGTATTTTGTTTGGGTATTTTGGGGCCAGGCCTGAATTCATCGGCTAACAAAAAAGTCATCCCTCGCGCGCAACAAACTTTTTTAGATTTAGATCTGACTCAGATATTCGGCGATGGCTTCAATTTCTTTGAAGGTTAATTCATCCAGAAGTTTTACCATCAAATCGTAAGCGTCAGCTGGTCGCTTGCCTGCCTTGATATCCTTCATTGCCTTGATCAGATAAGGTTTATGCTGGCCGCCAATTATCGGCGGGATACTTTCCTGGAACGGTGAATAGCGCTTTCCTTCGTCAGTATGACAATAATTACAACGCTCGCTGGTGAATAGCTCAGCACCTTCAGCGGCAACAATATTGCCCCTTCGCGGGCCCTGCATTTTCGGCTGCATAGCAAAATAGGCCGCTATGTCTTCCAGATCTTTCTCATTACGGATCACCGTTGCCAGATTACTCATCATCGGGTCTTTACGGACCCCCTGCTGGAATTCAATCACCGCCTGGATGATGTATCCTTCTAGCTGACCAGCCAGTTTTGGTATTTTTTTATCACTGCTAATCCCGGTAATGCCATGACACTCGGTACATATCAATGATTTTTCTTTGCCGAGAATGGGATCCCCTTCACTCAAAGCCAGTGAACTAAAGCTAAACAGTAGAACCAAAACTAAAAAGTTACATTTACCCATCGAACTTCCAATTTATTTATAGCCATCGGTATAGCATATATGCCATTTTTATACAGGGCAATAAAAGTACCAGATTCAGCGCTGTAATAGCGCAATTAAAACCATCCACGGGAATATAGATTTTTGATTAATAGATACCATGGAGATAGATATAAAGCTAACACCT